>JADMIN010000355.1 GCA_015478575.1 Ktedonobacterales bacterium
CAACACGGTCTTCGCTGGCCAGCCACTCTATCCGGAGTCTGCCTGACCTACTACGGATGCCCTCATTAATCCGTCCGTGGTGAGCAATACCCGCATGGTACGACTATGCCGGCTGACTGGCGAGTAGGTGGAGCCATTATCTGGCGTGGTGAATGGAACGGGAAGCCGTACGAGGTCAGGGGTGTTGTCCCGCGGTTCAAGCCGATGCGAATCGTTAGTAGCACGCACTGGAGCCCCTATCCGGTTTGGAAGGCACGTCTGAGAATGACCATGTAGTGACGTACGAACGCGCCGAGGGCGGCAACCAAACGATGCTGACCTTGACGCACAGCATCAGTTCCACCCAGCAAGATGTGGATAGCATGGTCGAAAACGGGTGGAAGCCCATTCTCCAGACGCTGAAGCAGCTAGTCGAAAGTTCAAAGTAAACCGAGGAGGAGACCCATGCCTACCGTGATTTCCAAAGACGGCACCACCATCGCTTATGACACCATCGGCACTGGCTCCGCCGTCGTCGTCGTTGATGGCGCGCTGGGGTCCCGCTCAACATTCGGAGGTGATTCTGAGCTTGCTACACTCCTCGCCCCGGATTTCACGGTCTACTCCTACGATCGGCGTGGTCGAGGCGCAAGTGGCGATACCCAGCCGTTCGCGGTTGAACGCGAGGTCGAGGACATCGAGGCGCTCATTGATGTTGCCGGCGGCGAAGCGTACCTGTACGGCATCTCCTCGGGTGGAGCCTTGGCGCTGGAAGCCGCCATCGGGCTTCCCAGCAAAGTTACGAAACTGGCCATATATGAGGTTCCGTACGACTCCAGTGAAGCTGGCGTGAAGGCATGGAAAGAGTATCGGGCGAAGTTAGCTGAACTGACTGCGGCCGGGCGGCGAGGCGATGCTGTTGTCCTATTCATGAAGTTCGTGGGTGTCCCCGATGACATGCTCGCGGGTATGCGGCAATCGCCCATGTGGCCCACGCTCGAAGCGGTGGCGCCGACCCTTGCGTATGATGCGGCGGCGTTGGGCGGCGACCGCACCGTACCGACGGAGCGAGCGGCAACCGTGACCGCTCCGACGCTCGTCATGGACGGCGGTGCGAATTACGAGATCATGCCCTTTATGCGCGCCAGCGCTGAAGCCCTCAGCAAAGCCATCCCGCATGCCCAACATCGGACACTCGAAGGCCAGCGGCACAACGTCGACGCCAAGGTGCTGGCGCCGGTCCTGGCGGCATTTTTTACGTCATAGCGGCAGGTTTTCAGGTGGCAGGCAACCACACTGAGCGGCCAAACACGAAGGAGATAAACAGATGACAGGTAAACAGCCATTCACGACCGTTGACGAGTATATCAGCACATTCCCGGCGGATATCCAAGCCATCCTTGAACGAGTGCGGCAGGCAATACGAAAAGCGGCGCCTGAAGCCATAGAGACCATCAGTTACGGTATCCCCACCTTCGACCTGTATGGCAAACATGTAGCGTCCTTCGCTTGCTGGAAGCGCTATATTTCCGTGTATCCGCTCCCAGTGGGTGATAGCGCTTTTCAGCAAAAGATAGCGCCATATAAGCGGCTCAAGAGTACCATCCAACTCCCCTTAGTGAAGCCGATTCCGTATGACGTAGTAACCGAACTGGTTACCTTCCTCAAGAGCGAAAAGCCAGAAAGCAACAGATGAAGACGCGCCACTCACAATGCCCTTCAGGTGGCGCGTCTGCTTCGTCTCTCTGGCCTCCCGCTCCGTCAGATCCGCATCGGCCTGGGCGCGCCTCAGAGGGGATGAGAGACCAACTCCCAACTACTGGCCTGGCTATTCCCTGCGAATGCGGCCCAGACGGCGATAGGCTGTCCGTTCGCTGCCCAGGAGACGGCCTTGGGATAGACGCTCACTGGCAGCACCAGCGCGACTTTCCACTGTGTGGCGCCTGGCGTGAGCGTATAGAGGTTCTCGTCATTGCCACTGATCATCCCAAGGTTGCCTGAAGTCGCGATCAATGACCCATCGGGCGTGATCCAGAGGTCATTGAAGCCCGGCACGGTCGCTGACGCCGCCGCCAGCCGCTGCCAAGTCTTGCCACCATCATGTGAAATCGCCGCCTGATTGGGAGCGCGATCATAGACGCCCACGAGCGTTTGATTGTCCGAGCTGGTGGTATAGAGATGCACGATCTGCCCACCATCCGTGAACGTGACCAGCGCCCAGGTCTTGCCACCATCCATGCTCGCGAGGGTCTTCTCGATTATAGGCGTGATCACCTGACCGAATTGCATGAACACCGTCGCGCCGGAGCCGCTGATGAAGCGCATCGGGCCGATATCAGCCAGACTGATCCCCGAGAGTTTGCCATCGGTATCCAGTCGGGTGAATGAACCACCATTGACACTGACAGACACATTCGTGAGCGAGGCGCCACCGTCAGTCAGGTTCGTGGCCACATAGAGCGTGGAGCCCGCCCAGCCCATCGCCGTGAATGCGAGCGTCCCCAGCTTGGGATACTGCCAGTGGAGGCCACCATCAAACGATCGCGCGAGCGTAATGTAACTGTCCCCCTGGGCCACGACCACATCGAGGGGGTTGGTCGGATTGACGCTGAGATGGCAGTCGATCCCTTGAATAGGTGTGCCGCGCGCCTGCCAGGTAGCGCCGCTGTCATGCGTGACGCTGATGATGAGTCCGCTGGTGCCGACGATACAGGCATAGGCCGTGCGGGGGTCCGTTGGCGCGAAGACCACCGTGGGCACGTTGCCATCGCCGATAGTCCGCGCCACCGTCCATTCGGCGATATTCCCTGCCGAGGGAGCGGGCGTGAGCGTATGCGTTGGCTGGGGTGTGGGCGTATGTGTCGGCTGGGGCGTGGGCGTCAGGGTGGTGCCACTGCCAGGCCCGTTTCTCCCGCCACGCTGCGCCAGCACGCTGGCGAACAGCGTCACTACTAGTGTCGCCGCGATGACCGCCACCACCGTGCCCCAGACCGCTCGTCCGTTCTTCCGCATAGGATCTTGCCTCTTCGTTTGTGTGGTCGTGCCAGTCAACGGCCACAGATCGGCTTGTCCGCGCCTCCGCATAGAGCCTTGCCTCTCTTCTGTGCGTATGCGCGCCTGAAGTCCGTCCCAGATGCGCGCTTGGAGATTGGGAGATCGCTGCTGTCGTAGTGTCTGGGACAGCGTGTCAAACGCCGCGATCCGCGCCTGGCACGCCGCGCAGGTGGGCAGATGCGCATCGAGACGTTGCGCCTCTCGCGATGTGAGCAGGTTATCGCGCCAGGCTGAGAGGGTCTCCTCGGGGAGACCAAGGACGCACGGCTCCGTGGTCAGTGGGGGGATCATGGCCGCTCGTCCTTTCGTACATAAGCGGCGCGGAACCGCGCCCGCGCGCGCCACAGGCCCACCTTCACCGCGTCGTGTGACATGCCGAGCGCCTCGGCTACCTCTGGGCCAGTGAGGCCGTAGACCTCGCGGAGGACGAGCAACGCGCGCGACCTGGGGGGCAGTTCCAACAGGGTCTCGCGCACCAGATCACGCTCGGCGAAGCGATGCCCAGGATCGCTGGCGCCTGGCTCCTCATCGTTGCTGAGTGATGACGCCGCGCCGACGGGACCTTTGCGGCGCTGGAAATGCCGCAACGCCAGATTCGTCCCCACACGCAGGAGCCAAGCGCCAGGATTGTCGTAGCCGCGGATGGTGTCGAAGTGCTGCCAGGCGCGTAGGAAGGTCTCTTGGCTGAGATCACTGGTGGTCTGGGTATCGCTGGTCATGCGCCAGAGGTAGCTAGAAACGCGCGCTTCATGCTCGCGAAAGAACCGCTCGAACTCCGCGGTCCGCGCCGGGGCGGCGCGCCCAGATGCCGCGGCGGGTGTGGATGCGGTGGGTGTGGATGCGGTGGGTGTGGA
>JADMIN010000356.1 GCA_015478575.1 Ktedonobacterales bacterium
TGGCGTATGGCGCCGGTGAGATCCGAGTGACCCGTGGGAGTGGGCGCGCCGCGCGCTGAGGCGCCGCCGACGCGCCGCTCGTGGACAAGGGGCAGTTGGTCAAAGCCGAAGGCGGCATACCGCGCATGCTGCCAGATGGCATCCAGCAGTGGGCGCCCGCGCCCGCGTACCAACGGCGCCCCCAAGACCACCGCCGCCCCGCGGGCAGGGCCAGCCTCGATAATGAGCGTCTCCTCGGCCCACATCGCCACGGGCAAGCCAATGGCCGTCGGGGTCTTCTTGGCGCGAGCGGGATAAATCCAATCAATCTCCTGCCAGCGGAAGCATGTTTTGAAGGAGAGCCATTGGCGCGTCAACCCATCCTCATCGGCGATCCAGACCAGAAGGGTGGTAGGCAGATAGGCTGCCCAGAGCAGGATGCTGAGAAAGGTCCCGGTGAACACGTACGGGCGCACGGCATCTCCCCGCACGAAGAGCCACAACAGCAGCGTGATCGCCAGCACCAGCAGCGCCAACACGGCGAGCGGCCACGATGGACGCGCCAGCACGACCGTGGTGGGGGTATCCTGCTCGCGCGCGGCCTCACGCCAGATGAGCAGCGCCTCCGTAGCCAGGGCGACGCCGAGACCGAGGGCGACTGGAGGCACTGAGGTCGCCAGCACCGTTCCCGCACCGACCAGCGCGAGTAGCAGCGCGGTGAATACCGTGACAGGCTGACCAAAACGATCCATGCGGGCACTATCCTCCGGAGCACGGGCGGGCCGCGAGATGTGCCCGCAGGCCTTCAGACTACCGGGTTCGCCGCCGGATGTCAATGTACCCGGCGGCATGGGCAAGACGTCAACGTGGCGCGCGGCTCGAGAGATGATGGCACTACCACGACGGGTGGCGCGCGCGAGAAGCGGGGCGAATGCGCGGCCATGTGGCATTATGACATATCGAGACCGGATGATGAGGAATGGGGTAAAGAGGAGGTGGGGATGATTCATGAGGATCATGTCACGCTGCTGCGTGATGGCGTGGTCGGGGGCGGGCGCGTGTGGGCGGACCTGGGCGCGGGCACGGGTGCCTTCACTCTGGCACTCGCCGATCTGCTTGGCCCCGATGGTGAGATCTACGCGGTGGATAAAGACCGGGGCGCGCTCAGTCGCCTGGGAGAGGCGATGCGGGCGCGCTTCCCCGCTGTCGCGTGGCATGCCCTCGTAGCTGACTTTGCGCGCCCGCTGTCGCTGGCGTCGCTGGATGGTGTGGTGATGGCGAACTCGCTGCACTTTGTGCGACAGAAGGACTCTGTGCTCCAGTTGGTGCGCGGGTATCTGAAGCCGGGCGGGCGGCTGCTCTTGGTCGAGTATAATGCTGACCGGGGCAATCCCTGGGTGCCGCATCCACTCTCGTATGAGACGTGGGTGGGGGTCGCCCGCCACAATGGGTTTCCCCAGACGCGGCTGCTGGCGCGGGTGCCCAGCCGCTTCTTGCGCGAGATCTACTCAGCACTGAGTTGGTAGCGTGCGGCTGAACGGAAGCGGGCACGCGCCGGTTGCGCGGCCCGATGCCGCAAGAGAGAGGATGAGCAGCCATGAAATGGATCACCCGCGAGCATGTGAAGGTAGATCGTGTGGCTTGCCCCTGGCTGATTCGCCGCTTTATAGATCATCAGGCGGAGTTTCTCTTTGTGCCCGCTGATCAGGTGATGGGGGTGGCGGAGCGTGAGGGGGCAACCCCCTATGATGTGAAGGGCGTGGAACTGGGCCATCACGGCAAAGAGTGTTCGTTCGAGGCGATCCTGAAACGGTATGGCTTGACCAGCGATCCAGCGCTGGTGCTGCTGGGCAAGATCGTCAACGGAGCGGACACAGACAACACACTCTGGAGTCAGCCGGAAGGACCAGGCTTGGAGGCTATCGCGGAGGGCTTTCGCCACTTGGGGTTGAAGGACGACCATGAGATGCTGGAGAAAGAAGCCATCGTCTATGACGCGCTGTATGGCTACTGCCAGGCGATGGTCGAACGGGGCAACCCCAACGGTGCATTCATGGCCTGACCGTCTGGCCTCTTTCGGTTGTGAGGGAAGGAGAGCTTCCGCGCAGTGAGGAGAGGGCGATGACGCAGGCGGCGCGGGCAGCGATGCCACAGGAGAGGACGCGGGCCACAGCGGATGCGTGGCTGATCATCATGGCGCGCGGGGTGCGCTCATTCGCCTATGGGCTGATGGCGGTGGCGCTGGCCATCGCGCTTACGAGGCGTGGCCTCTCGCCACTTGCTATCGGCAGCCTCATCACACTCTCGCTGGCGGGTGATTTCTGCGGCACGTATGTCATTGGTCTCTCCGCCGACCACTGGGGTCGGCGGCGGACGCTTACCGCACTGGCTGGTCTGATGGCGCTGACCGGCGTTGTCTTTGGGCTGGTGGGCGCCTATCCGCTGTTGGCGGTGGCGGCCTTTTTTGGCACGCTGGGCACCTCCGCGTCAGAGACAGCGCCCTTCCTGCCTATCGAGCAGGCGATGCTGCCACTGACCGCCACCGCAGAACGGCGCACGATGCTCTTCGCGCGCTACAACCTCGTTGCCTCGCTCGGTGGCGCGCTCGGCGCGTTGGCCGCGGGGCTGCCAGATGTGCTCGCGGGCGCGGGCGTCTCGCGCGGCGCGGGCTTGCGCCTGCTCTTCGGACTCTATGTGGCGGCGGCGCTGGGTGTGGCGCTGCTGGTGGCGCGGCTGTCTCCCGCGGTGGAGGTGGCGCCCTCAGCAGGGCATGCGCCCCGGCGGCGATTTGTGCCACCGCTTGGTCGTTCGCGCGACGTTGTGCTGAAGCTCTCGGCGCTCTTCAGCCTGGATGCCGCGGCGGGCGGGCTGGTGGTGCAGAGCCTGATGGCGCTGTACTTTCACCTGCGCTTCGGCGTGGCGCTGGCACCGCTGGCCGCGCTCTTCTTTGGCGCGAATACGCTGACCGCGCTCTCCTTCCTGGCGGTGCCGACGATTGCTCGGCGTATCGGTTTGCTCAACACAATGGTCTTCACCCACCTGCCATCGAATGTGCTGCTGGCGCTGGTGGCGCTCATGCCGACCTTCCCCCTGGCGGCGCTGATGCTGCTCATGCGTCAGACGCTCTCGCAGATGGATGTGCCAACGCGCCAGGCCTATACGATGGCTCTGGTGGCGCCGGAGGAGCGCACGGCGGCGGCGAGCGTCACCTCGCTGGCGCGCAGCGCTGGCTCGTCGGCCACTCCTGTCGTCGCCGGTATCTTTCTCCAAGGGCCGCTGCTGGCGCTTGGCCTGCCTTTCGTTCTCGCGGGTGGGCTGAAGGCCGCGCAGGATCTGGCCCTCTGGGTGGTCTTTCGCGGCGTGCGGCTGACGGAGTGAGCGCACGCTAGGCGGCGCCGAGATAGGCGATGAGACACTCGATGCCCTCGCTCGTGCCCGTCACCTCGCGCAGTTTGCGCCCCAGCACGCGCAACAGCCACGCGGGGCCGACGGCGGGATCGTCGCGCAGGTGGGCCACATCGGCGGTGGCTGCCTGGGCACGGGCCAGCACCTCGGTCGCGCAGAGGCCAAAGCCCTCGACGTAGCGCAGGCCACGGGCCTGTTGGGCGGCGCGGGCGGCAGGCTGGGCCAACTGGCGGGGAATGTCATCCTCATCACAGCCCAGGCGTTCGGCCAGCCGCGGCTCCGTGAGCACGCCAACACTCCGCGCCTCCTCAAAGAGCACCTCGAGCCGGGTGCGCATTGCTCGCTGTTCCACCTGCTCGATGGCGCGGGCCAGCATGCTGGACAGGGCGGTGAGGTCGTCACGATGCCGGTAGCGCAGCACCGGTAGATTGGTGACGCTTCCATTGGTGGCGCTTCCATCGGTGGCGCTTCCATCGGTGGCGCTTCCATCGGTGGCGCTT
>JADMIN010000357.1 GCA_015478575.1 Ktedonobacterales bacterium
GGTGGGGCCGATGGCGCGCACGGTGGATGATCTCATTCTGGGGCTGGAGGTCATCAACGGCGGGCGCAATCCGAGTGTTGAGCCGCCGATGCCGCTGGGCGACCCGGCGATGGTGGAGGTCGCGCCGCTGCGGGTCGCCTACTACACCGACGACGGGACCTTCAGCGTCTCGCCGGGTGTGCGCCGCGCCGTGGTCGAAGCCGCGGGAATGCTGGCCGGGCGTGGCGCGCGGGTCACGGAGTGGCGCCCGCCAGAGGTGGGCCACGCGCTCGACCTCTGGCTCGGTCTCCTCGTCGCCGATGGCGCGCGTCATCCCGCGCGGCTGCTGCGTGGCGGCAAGAAGGATCCGCGCATCGCCTCGAATATCGCGCTGGCACGCCGCTCGCGCCCCACGCTGGCGGTGCTGGGCGCATTGCTGCGGCTGCTCGGCCAGCGCGGGCTGGCGGGGCTTATCCGCAACTTTGGCCATCGCGACACGCTGCACTACTGGGAGTTGGTTCAGGCACAGACGGCCTATCAGCAGCGCTTCGCCCAGGCGCTCGACCAGGACGAGGGCGGCCCTTTCGACGTGATCATCTGCCCAGCCAGCCCCCTCCCCGCCATCCGCCACGGCAGTAGCCGTTTCCTGGCGACGGCGGGTGGGTACAACGTGCTCTACAACGTGCTCGGCTATCCAGCGGGAGTCGTGCCGGTGACGCGCGTGCGCCCCGGCGAGGAAGGCCCACGCAAGCGCACGCTGGACCTGATGGGGAGAGCGGCTCGCCAGGCGGAGCTTGGCAGCGCGGGCCTGCCCATCGGCGTGCAGGTGGTGGCGCGGCCCTGGCGCGAGCATGTGGCGCTGGCGGCGATGCGCGCCATCGAGGAGGCGGCACGCGCGCAAGCGGACTACCCAGCGCACCCACCGCTCTAGCCAGGAGTCCGTGCCGACACCAGGCTAGCGACGCGGAAGGCGGCCGCTCTTTGGGAGACTCATGCGCTTGGCATCGTCACCTGCGTGGCGTGACGCGCATAGGCATGCCGGTTGGGATGATGGTGGTGATGAAGCCGAGATCGAGCGGCGGCTGATCCATCGTCGCTTCGAGCGTGTACGTGCGCAACACGTGAGCCACCAGCGCCTTGACCTCGATGTTGGCGAAGTTCACGCCGATGCACAGACGCGGGCCGCCACCGAAGGTCACCAGCCCGTAGGGTGTGCGCCGCTCTTCCTCACGCGGGGGCGCGAAGCGGTCAGGATCGAACGCCTCGGGCCGCGCGAAGACCGTCGGCAGCCGGTGACACGCCGAGAGCGCCAGGCGTACCTGGGTGCCCGCTGGGATGGTGTAGCCAGCGAACGCTACGTCGCGCACGACGCCGCGCGGCACATTGAGCACGGGCGCATGCAGCCGCCCAGTCTCCTTGATGAAGTTCTCCAGCACCTTGAGGCCGCGCGCGGCCTGGACGGTGAGAGGCGACGTGTCGTCCTCCAGCAACGCGCTCAATTCGGCCTCAACGCGCGCCCGCTGCTCCGGTAGGGTCGCCAGGTAGTAGAGCGCCCACGCGCCAAGTGTGGTCGTGGTCTCATGGCCGGCCACCAGCAGGATGTAGAGGTGGCCCAAGACCTCCTCATCGGTGAGGCCCATCCCCTGATCGTCGCGCGCATGCACGATCATGCCCAAGACGTCATGCGGCGCCGCACTCGCCGGTGCCGCGCGTCGCTCGGCAATCAGCCGCAGCAAGGTCGTGTCCAGCTCAGCCTTGGCCTGGCGCGCTTTCCGCTCGTACTCTTCATATGCCGCCTCGCTCGCCATCATCTGGTGCGGGATGAGCAGATAGAAGAGCGCGCGCAGCCGCTGGACCTCTTCTGAAGGGGCAATGCCCGCCAGGGCGGTGGCGGCCACAGCGAAGGTGATGTCGCGTGACTCCTGATAGATGTCTACCTCGCCGCGCTCGGCCCAGGTGGCCGTCTGTGCCGCGATGACCCGCCATATCAGCGGCAGGTAGCTCTCCATATAGCTCTGGGTGAAGGCGGGATTCCACATCTTACGGTGGCGCGCCCATTCAGCGGCGTCCATGTTGAGCAGGCCCTTGCCCATGGTATCGCCGATAATGGGCGTCCAGCCGCGCTCGTGGCTAAAGCTCTCGCGCTCGGTGTTGAAGACCAACTTATTCGCCTCAGGGCCGACCAGAAAGACGATCTCGCGCTGGGCGTCAGGACCGTAGCGCATGACATAGCGGAAGAGGGGACCAGATTGCTGGGCGATACTGGCCATCGCCGAGGGCAGCCCGCCGGTCAGGAAGAGCATGGGATCGAACTGCGCCACTGGCGCCGCGCTCAAGGGTTGGCTCATCGCAGGTAGCTCCTTGCCCGCGTCTGCCGCGGATGGCGTGTCGTGCGTGCTGATGTCGTGCGTGCTGGCGCCGTGGCTGCCCCATCCCTACCGTCGGGCCAGGGCGGGTAGCCGCGTTGGCTCAAGTGACATGCGGATCCCATACTTTGGGCGCAGCGTGACGCGCGGGCGTGGTACCACCGGCCAGCCCGGCACCAGTTGTGGCGAGAAGCGCTGGAGGATGGTCGCGAGCAGCAGCCGTGCCTCCATCTGGGCGAAGGGCATGCCAATGCAGATGCGCGGGCCGGCGCCAAAGGGGAAATACGCCCCCTGGGGTATCTTGCGTCCGTGCGTCTCGCTCCATCGTTCGGGGCGGAAGATGGCTGGATCGCCCCAGATGTCGGGTAGGTGATGGATCACCCACTGGCTGACCATGACCGTGGTGCCGGCGGGGAAGCGATACCCCTCCAGCTCAAATTCGCCCTGGGCATAGCGTCCTTGCGTCCACGCTGGCGGGAAGACACGCATGGATTCGGTCACAACCGCATCCAGATAGGGAAGGTTGGGCAGGTCATCCGCCGTCGGATCGCGCCCCGCCAGCACGTCCACCAACTCGGCCAGCAGCTTCTCGCGCACGTCGGGATGCTCTGAGAGCAGATAGAAGGTCCACGTGAGGGCGTTGGCGGTCGTTTCGTGCCCGGCGGCAAAGAGCGTCATTGTCTGGTCGCGGACCTGCTGGTCCGTCATGCTGGCGCCCTCCTCCTGGGCACGCAGCAGCATCGAGACGATATCCCCCACATCGCGGCCCTCGGCGCGCCGCCGCGCGATCAGCCCGAAGACGTACGCATCCAGCGTGCGCAGCCCCGCCATATGCTTGTGGTAGGGCGTGAAAGGCAGATCAATCGGCAGGCCGCGGAGCGAGAAGGGCAGCCCCACGGGATTCTCGATCACGTCTGTGAACGCCTGCCCCAACTCCGGCGCTTCCCGCTGCACGTCTACGTCGAAGAGCGCCTTGGCGACGATGCGCATGGTCAACGCCTGCATGGCGCCTAAGATATCAATCTCGGCGCTCGGTCGCCAGGTCTCCAGCAAGGCGTGCGTGTGCTGGAGCATGATGCCCGCGTAGCTCTCTACTCGTTTCTTATGGAACGCTGGCTGCACCAGCCGCCGCTGTTGCCGGTGGAAGTCGCCATCGGTGGTCAGCAGGCCATCACCCAGCGTCCGGCGCAGGTTGGCGGCGAACTCGCGATTGGTGAAGTTGCGCGCGTTCTCCACGAGAATGGAGCGCACGTGTTCTGGGCGCGAGCAGAGGATGAGGGGGAACGCGCCCATGTGGATGGTGGCGATGTCGCCATAAGCCCGCTGCACGCCGCGCACGAAGCTGAGGGGATCGCGCCGAAACTGGAGGGCGTTGCCCACCACGGGCATCGGCGCGGGGCCGGGCGGAAGATGCGCTGTGTTCATAGAGGTCACGCGGCCCTTCTTTTCCACATGCTGAATGGCACCACTGCCATGCTCCTAGATCAATGATAGTCGCTACCGTGCCCGCCGCGGGAGGCCCGCGTCTGGGGC
>JADMIN010000358.1 GCA_015478575.1 Ktedonobacterales bacterium
GCGACCTCTGTCGCGCGCCGGTGGCGGAGCACCACAGCCCCCTGCCCGATGGCCAGTTCCGCTGCGTGCGCTGCGCGGTGGAGATGGTCGTTGGCGAGGCGGAGGCCCGCGCGGTCTATCGGACAGCGCTCACGGCCTTCCAGCACGTCATCGGCGAGGGACCGCGAGCCGTGCCCCAACTGGAAGTGGTTAGCCGGCGCCGCATGGGCGAGTTACGCCAGCGCTATGGAAGCGCGATCGTCACGGCGGGGCCAGCGACCGGGGTGGATCATCATATCCTCGGCTTCTTCGTGCATGCGCACGGGCAACACACCATCTACGCCGAGCATGGGCTGCCACGGGCACTGCTGCTGGGCACGCTCGCGCACGAGTTGGGGCATGCCTGGCAGGCCGAGCGCGCGCCAGGCATGCGCGATGCCCTCTTGTGTGAGGGCTTTGCCGAGTGGGTGGCCTATCGTGTGCTCCTCAGCCAGCGAGAGCCAGCGGTGGCCGCCCGCGCCACCCGCCGCGATGATGTCTATGGCCGCGGCCTGCGCCACTATCTGGAGATCGAGCGCGCGCGGGGGCTACGGGGCGTGCTCACCACCGCGCGGGGCACAACGGAGTAGAAGACGGACGGCCCGCGCGACAGGCAGTGCCAGTCATCGGGCGGAGGCCCCCAGCCGCGCGTCGCCTCGGGCGGCGGCGGTGATATGCTGTTAGGGGCACACCTCCACACAGTGAGAGGCCGCCTATAGCGGGTGGTCGCTCAACTGAGCGCGAGGCGCCAGATTGGAAGGACAAATGACTCATGAAAGATCCGGCGTCCGTGCCGAAACAGATGCGGCCCATCTTCGACGCGCTCGTCAGCCAGACTGACGCGTTCTGTGCCGCGCATCTGGATGAGGAATATGCCCAACTCTGCCGCGAGCTGGCCGCCGCGCTCTGTCGCAAGCGCCCATCGCCGCTGGCGCAAGGCAAGCTCGAAGTGTGGGCCTGCTCGCTCGTCTATGCCCTGGGCCGGGTGAACTTCCTCTTTGACAGGAGCCAGACACCGCATATGAGCGCGACGGAGTTGTGCGCGCTGTGGGGTGTCGGCGCGAGTACCGCGGGCAATAAAGCCAAGCGGATCTTGGAGAGCGTCGGTGCCCGCATGTGGGATACGCGCTGGACACGTCCCAGCAAGCTCGGCGATCATCCATACGCCTGGCTGATCTCCATCAATGGCTTTGCTCTGGATGCCCGCCACGCACCTCGGGAAATCCAGGAGGAGGCGCTCCGGCTGGGGCTGGTCCCCTATCTGCCCTAGCGGTCGCTGGTAGGTCCCGCGATCTCCCTACATGCTCACCGCGCGCATGGAAGGAACCGACAAGAAAGAAGGGGCGACCAGCCCGCATTGGCGCATTAGTCCCGCTGGCGGTGCTTGGTGATGCGTGCCAGCTCGCGGTTGGTCTCGCGCTCCTTGATGGCTTCGCGCTTGTCGTAGAGTTTCTTACCGCGGCAGAGGCCCAGTTCCACCTTCACGTGATTTTCCTTGAAGTACATGCGCAACGGCACGAGTGTCAGCCCCTTCGCCTGCGTGTGCCTCAGCAGCCGCTCGATCTCCCGATGATGCAGCAGCAACTTGCGCCGACGCAACGGCTCGTGGTTCATATAGGTGCCCTGCTCATACTCCGCGATATGCATGCCCTCCAGCCACACTTCGCCATCCTTGATGCGCGCGAAGGCGCCGCGCAGGTTGATGTGCCCCGCGCGAATGGATTTCACCTCGGTGCCCGTCAGCGCGATCCCCGCCTCGATCTTCTCGTCCACGAAGTAGTCGTGGAACGCCTGGCGGTTCACCGTCACCACCTGGAACTCACCAGCCATCAGGCACCTCTTTATCAATCGCTCGCGATCAACCGTTCATAATGGCGCCGCGACCCAGCGGACGCGGCACTCGCATCGCACGATGCGGCCGTTTGGCGGCGCGGCCCTTGGGCGGCGCGCTCGTCAGCCGCACGGACATGGCGGCAGGTCGCCGCGCCACTCCCCGCTCACCGTGTCCCCGCTCGTCTCGCCGCGCTGTGTTTCCCGTGCATCCGCACCGACGCGCGTCACCGCCGTTGCGCTATAGTCTGTAGCGCGCTCATCTCGAGCGACGGGGGCGCCTGCCGCATGGGGGCACGAGCCTTGCGCGCACGGCTTGCGCAAAGACACGCAAACGGCGTACAAGTAGGTCAGGCCCTCGTTGAGGAGTGTCGCGCGGAGCGCTCTTCACTGGGGCGTCTGATTATTCTATCCCGGCGCGCCCGCCCCCGCAAGAGCACCCGCGTGGGGTTGGGTTCCTTCCGGTCAGGATGCCCACCTATGTTCTATCGGCTTGGCCTCGCCACAGTACGCTACCGCTGGTGGATTCTCGGCTGCTGGCTGATCGTCGTCTTGGCCGCGCTGCCCTTCGCCCCGCGCGCGCCCGAGGCGCTCACGCCAGGCGGCTTCTCCAGCCCCGACATGGAATCGGCACGCGCCATTGACACCCTCCAGCGCGGGTTACACACCAGCTTCACCAATGTCCTTGTCATCTTCACCAGCAAGACGCTCTCCGCGAGTGACCCGCGCTTCTTGGCGGAGGCCAACGCCGCCGTGGCGGGCCTCCAGCACTGGAATCAGGTCACCACCATCATCCCCTATACGCTGGACCCGGCGCAGGTCTCGCGTGATGGCCACGCCGCGTACATGACTGTCTTCTTGGCGGCGTCCGGCGAGGATTCGCCGAAGGTGTTGCCCGCGCTCTACAAGCGCCTGACACCGCCCAAAGACCTGAGCATGACGGTGGGCGGTGGGCCGGTCTTCTATGCGGATATCCAGTCCGTGAGTGAGGCGGACCTGCGCCGTGCTGAGGCCATCGCCTTCCCCTTCGCGCTGCTGGCGCTGTTGCTCGTCTTCCGCTCGGTGATCGCGGCGGGGCTGCCCGCGGCGGTGGGTGGGTGCAGTGTGGTCATCTCACTGGCGCTGCTCTATCTGCTGGCGCGGCTCTCGCCCGTCTCGGTCTTCGCGCTCAATATCACGACGCTCTTCGGTTTGGGCCTGGGTGTGGACTATTCGCTCTTCATGGTCAGCCGCTTCCGCGAGGAGCTGACCGCTGGGCGCGCCGTGCCGGAGGCGGTGGGCATCACCATGTCCACCGCGGGGCGGGCGGTCTTCTTCTCCGGGCTGGCGGTCTCCATTGGGTTGCTGGGGCTGGTGCTCTTTCCACTGAACATCCTGCGCTCGGTCGGCATCGGCGGTATGCTGACGGTCGCGCTCTCGATTCTGGCGGCGGTGACGCTGCTGCCCGCGCTGCTCGGCGTCCTTGGCGCGCGTGTCAATGCCCTGCCGGTGCGTCTGCCGGGGTTCAGGCGTCGGCCAGCGACCGCGCGGCCTAGCGAAGAGCATGGCTTCTGGCACCGGTTGGCCTCCGCCGTCATGGCGCATCCGCTGGCCGTCTTCGTGCCCGTGCTGGCGATCCTGCTGCTGCTCGGCGCGCCGTACCTCAGTGTGCGGCTGGCCGCGCCGGACGCCTCGATTCTGCCCGCCTCGGTACGCTCGCGCGAGGCCTATAACATCCTCCAGCAGCGCTTCGATCTGACGGGGACCGAGCCGATTGTGATCGCTGTCAAGACGCCTGGTAGTTCGCTCGCCACCGCCAATCTGCGCGCGCTGGACAGTTATGTACGCCGACTCCAGGCCGATCCGCGCGTGGCACGGGTGGCGAGCATCATTACGCTCGATCCGCGCCTCTCGCTCCAGCAGTACGAGCTTTTCTACAGCCAGCCCCAGGCCATCGCCGATCCCTATATCTCGCGCGCGCTGGCCGCCTATGCCGGTGATCGCGTGACGATGGTCCAGGTCATCAGCAAATAT
>JADMIN010000359.1 GCA_015478575.1 Ktedonobacterales bacterium
GAGATATCCTTGGCCTCGTCGCGCTGGAGCGCGTGGCCACGCGCGTGCGGGGGACGGCGCTGCTGCCGTGGCTGGCGGCGCTGGCGCTCGGCGGCGTCGTGCTGCTGCTGATCGCGGGGACGGTGGCGATGGCGGGCATCGCGCTCTTTCTCGTCGGGCTAGGCTCCGTGGGCTGGTATCCGATTGCCCAGGCGGCGGCCTACGGCACACATCCTGGCCGGTCGGGCGCCGTGCGCGCGGTCATCGGGCTGGCCGAGCCGGTGGAGGTCGTGCTGCCCGCGGTGGTCGGCCTCGTTGCCGGGCGCTTTGGCCTCGTCGC
This sequence comes from Ktedonobacterales bacterium, assembly GCA_015478575.1. GTDB lineage: Bacteria > Chloroflexota > Ktedonobacteria > Ktedonobacterales > JADMIN01 > JADMIN01. The sequence continues at coordinate 320 of JADMIN010000359.1, forward strand.
CGCCATCGCGTTCCTCGGCCTCGCGCCGCTGGGCGTGCTGTTGGCCGGGCCAAGGGCGACGCGCGGCTAGCCGTCCACCGCCCGCCCGTGATAGCCGCGACGCAAAAGGGTGCCGGGAATCACCACCCTACCGATTTGGGAAGGGAAGAGGTGGGCGATTCTCGGCCTCCTAAGTCTACACCTGTCCGCCTGAGAGCTACCTGAGCGCCGGGTAATAACTCGCTGAGGAGCCAGCGATACGCCTTGGCGCGCGTGGCTGGAGTTGGGGGTATGTCCTCTGGTGTCCGCCTGGCGCGCCGCCAACGAGCCATGACACCGGCTAGCACCCTGCTCCCGCGCGAAGGTGGCGCCGCTGGCCGCTCCAGTGCGTCACTCCTGGCCATCATTCAGGAACAACTTGAGCCAGTAGGGCAGCGCGTCGAGGTGGGGGCGCTGTGCGACTGGCTCCACGTTGGCGGCGAACATGCGCCAACTCAGCGCTCGCGAGAGATACGCCAGCCGCTCGGCCAGCGCCGCCGCCGCGCGCAACCGCTCCAACGAGCCATAGGCGCTCCACTCCGCCAGATACGCATCGCGCAGCGCGGCCAGCTCCGCCGCGTCACCATTCATGAGCAGCCGTACCCACCGCAACGGAATCATCAGCGAACAGAAAGGGTGCGTGAGCGCCGCCTCGCCCCAATCAATGATCACCAGCCTGCCCGCGCGTGTGTGGACATTGCCCGGGCCGAGGTCGTCGTGATGCACGGTCGCGGGCAGGCCAAACGCGGCCAGTTCCGCGCAGAGCCGCTCCACCTCCGGCGCCAAGGCGCGCAGCCGCGCCAACTCCTCATCGGTCACATCCTCCGGCGTGCCGGGGCGTAGCATGCCCGGATCGGCCAGCACCTCAGCATAGAGCGCGGGCAGGCGCGCCAGTCGGCGATCAGGGCAACCCGTGGCGGCCAGCGCCGCGAGATACTCGCGCGAGGCCAGTTGGAGCCGCGCGTAGCGTCGCAGCGCTCGCTGCCAGAGGGCCAGGTCGCGCCCCTCGTGTATACGATCGCGGATGCTGGCGCCGGTATCCGCCAGCAGCATCCAGCCGCGCTCAGCCTCCAGCGCATGGACCGTCGGCACGGCCTCGGCATCGCACATGGCCAGCGCCGCCGTCAGGCGCGTCTCATAGCGGAACGCGGGCGCGGCGGCCTTGAAGTAGAGAGAGGCGCCGTCCGCCAGCGTGACCCGCAGCACGCACGACCACGGGCGCTCCTTCACCTGTTCCGGCTCCCCCACGCGGCGCGTGCCCATCCGTGCCAACTCGTCGTCAATCCAGGCGCGCGCGGCGGCATACCAGCCCGGCCGTGCCCACGGCGCGCGCAACAACGGCACGATGCCCGTCTCCACCTCCGCCAGCCACCGCTCGATCACGGCGCGGTGTTCCGCCACCGCCAGCGACAGGCTCGCCAGGGCCGTGCGATCAATCCAGCGCGCGCCCTCCGGCGGCGACCATGCCTCACTGTGGCACTCCAGCGCGTAGACCTGGCGCGGCGGGCCGACGGCGGCGTAGTCAGTGCGGTCATCCACACAGGCGAGGATGGTGGCCTCCAAGCCGAGCCGCGCGCGCATCGCCCCCAGCATCTCTGGCGCGTCCTCCTCGGCGTGGGGTGGCAGCGTCCACTGGCCGGTGGCCGTGGCGAGCAGCAGCGCCCAGGGCTGGTGTGGGTGCGTGATCAGGCAATAGTTCTCTGGCGAGGCGTCGGGGGCTGGCTCAGTCATGGTGCTCCGCCTCTCTGGTGGTTGATGAGCGGCTGCTGGTCGCGCACCTGCTCCGCTGGCAGCGTACGATGGCTGAGCGGCGGCGCGTGAGGGGATTTCTCCTGCAATGTTTCCGCGCTTGGCGCACTCCCAAGCGTGCCAGCGGGACCGTCTCGTGGCCACACGTTGGCACGCCACGCGGCCTCTGACGAGAGCATGCGCCGAGAGACCGAGCGCGCCCCCTCGTGCGGTATCAAAGAGAACGGTCGCGATGGCCTCACGAGTTGGTGCGCCGGGCCACGAGTCAGCGGGGCGCCGACCCGTCATCCCGTTCAGGGCATGGCATCCAGCATCAGGCCGACTCTGGGCGCATCGCGCTGAGCAGGTCAGCCTCGGCCAGCAGCGAGCGCAGGCGCACGCGCTCGCCCGCGTCCAGCGGCGCCAACGGACGGCGCGGCTCGCCGCCGTAGTGGGCAACGAAGCTGAGCGCCACCTTCAGTCCCGCCACGCCATAGCTGGAGGTGACGGCGCTGTTCACCGGCACCAGCCGTGCCTGGAGCGTTCGCGCCTCCGCCCAGCGCCCCTCGGCACACAGCGCGACGAGCCGCAGGCACTCGCGCGGCGCGACGTTGGCCAGCGCCGCGATGGCGCCGCGCGCGCCCACCGCCAGCGCGGGCAAGAGGAAGCCCGCGCTGCCCGCCAGGATGGCGAAGCCCTCGCGCGCGCCCGCGACGATCTCCGCCATTTTGGCGAGATTGCCGCCGCTATCCTTCATGCCAGCGATGTTGGGGTGGGCCGAGAGCGCGATGGTCGTCTCGGCATCCACATCCACGCCCGCCGTGTTGGCCGGGATGTTGTAGATCACCACGGGGAGCGGGCTGGCGTCGGCCACGGCCCGGAAGTGCGCCGCCAGCGCGAGCATGCTCATGCGGCCACGGTAGTAGGATGGCGGCAGCACGAGCGCGGCATCCGCGCCAGCCGCCGCGGCCAACTGGCAGAGCGCGAGCGTGCCACGGGTCGAGTCGGTGCCCGCGCCGGCCAGCACCTGGGCCTCACTCCCCGCCGCCTCGCGGATGGCGGCGATCACCGCGCGGCGCTCATCGAGGTCCAGATGCACCGCCTCGCCATTGGAGCCGAGCGCGACGAAGCCCGTGATGCCCTTGGCGCGCAGCCGCCCGATGTGCTTGCGCAGCGTCACCACGTCCAGCGCCTCATCTTCGCCAAAGAAGGTCGGCACGGGCGGATAGATGCCGGAAAGGTCCATTACGAATCCTCCTGTTGCTGTGGGCCGATGAGTCGCTCGCCATCAAAGTGAATGAGGTGATCAGGCGCTTCCGCTCCCCAGACCTCCGTCTCCCAGGCGAGCGCACTCAGAGAGTGCGCTCTCATCTTACGATACAAGAAGGGCGGTCACATACGCCAGCGGGGCCGTCGCTCGCATGAAGAGGCGCGCGAGTTCGCACGCGCCTCATACCCGGTGTGGTTGGCGGCGTTGGCTGCGCGCCAAGGTTACATCAGCGGGCGTGCCCCACTCCTCCAACGCCCACGCCACCGGAGGATCATCCAGCCGCTGTCGCCGTCGCCTTGGTCGTCACCTTGCGCCCGATGGCCTTGCGTACACCGGGGCGCGAGACGATGGCCGGATCACTGCCTACAATCGTCAGGAAGCGCACCGCCTGGCGGATGAGATGGTAGTAGTTCGGCAAGTGATACTTCTCGTTGGGCGCATGCACGTTGTCGTCAGGCAGGCCTGTGCCCATGAAGATGACGGGCGCGTGCAGCTCGCTATCGAAG
>JADMIN010000360.1 GCA_015478575.1 Ktedonobacterales bacterium
ACGGCATCCTAGGCGGTGCGACGGCATCCTAGAGTGAGGGAGGCGCGATATGGCTGATGGGCGACAGGCGGCGGTAGCCGGAGCGAGCGACTTCCCGTCGGGCTTCCTATGGGGCGCGGCCACGGCGGCCTACCAGATCGAGGGTGCGGCGGCGACGGATGGCAAGGGGGAATCCATTTGGGACCGCTACAGCCACACGCCCGGCCGGATCGAGGATGGCACGACGGGCGATGTCGCCTGCGATTCCTATGCGCGCTGGCGCGAAGATGTGGATCTGCTCGCCCAGTTGAACCTCACCGCCTACCGCTTCTCCATCGCCTGGCCCCGTGTGCTGGCGACGGGACGCGGCCAGGTCAACGCTAGCGGCCTAGATTATTATGACCGGCTGGTTGATGGTCTGCTGGAGCGCGGCATCACCCCCTTCGTCACGCTCTACCATTGGGATCTCCCCCAGGCGCTAGAGGATCGGGGCGGTTGGCAGAGCCGCGATACCGCTGGCGCGTTCGCTGATTACGCGCGGGCCGTGGGCCGACGGCTAGGCGACCGCGTGCGCCACTGGATCACCCTCAACGAGCCGCACATTATCGCCTACGAAGGCTACCTCTACGGCACGAAGGCACCGGGGCTGAGCCATGCCGCACTCGTCGCGCCGGTCACGCATGCGCTGCTGCTGGCGCACGGATTGGCCGTCCAAGCGCTGCGAGCGGAGGCCAGGGCCGCGGCGCGCATCGGCCTCGCGGTCAATGTCACCGCCATCGAGTCGGCTAGCGACCGTGAGGAAGATGTCGAGGCCGCGCGTACGCTCGATGGGCTGTGGCACCGCTGGTATCTCGACCCGCTCTACCGAGGCACCTATCCAGCGGATGTGCGCGCATTGCTCGCCATGCCTGACGACCTCATCCGGGCGGGTGATCTGGAGTTGATCGCCACACCGACGGACTTCCTGGGCGTGAACTACTACACGCGGGTGCGGGTGCGCGCTGGTCATGGCAGAGGGCCAGAGCCTGAGGTGTTGCCCGCGGAGGGGCAACTCACAACGATGGGCTGGGAGGTCTATCCGGAAGGGCTGACGGCGGTTGCGCGCCGACTGCACCAGGACTATGCGCCGGGCACGCTCTATATGACGGAGAGCGGTGCCGCCTACGCCGACACGCTCGCGGAAGATGGCGCGGTCCACGACCCCGACCGCGTGCGCTATCTACGGCGACACCTCGCGGCGGCACGCGACGCCATCGCGGCGGGCGTGCCACTGGCGGGATATTTCGTCTGGTCGCTGATGGATAACTTCGAGTGGCAGCGGGGCTATACGCAGCGTTTTGGTCTCGCCTACACCGACTATGCTACCCAGCGACGTATCCTCAAAGACAGCGGCCACTATCTCGCTGAGGTCGCCTCAGCCAACGGGGCGCGCCTAGTGATGGAGGATTAGCCGCGCGAGGTGCCGACAGCGCTGTGGTGACACCGCTCGCGATTGATGGAGGAGATGCCGATGAGCCAGCCAACGGACGCGCCCCCCACCGGCGGAGCGCCCGGCAACTTGATCGCCTTTGATCTACGTACGCTCACGACCTTTCAAGACGATGGGCCATCGGTGAGGGTGCTCTCCGATATTGGCGCGGCACGCACCGTGTTGTTCGCCTTCAAAGCGGGCCAGCACCTGAGGGACCATCGCACCTCCAGCCAGGCGCTCATGCAGGTGCTGCGTGGACGGATCACGCTCACAGTTGGTGACGTCAGCGTGCGGGCACGGGTGGGGACACTGCTCCAACTCGAGGCGGATGTCACGCACAGTCTCGTGGCGGATACGAGCGCCGCGGTGGTGCTGCTGACGCTGGTGCCCAGCCCGGCGCGCCACAGCCTTGATCGTGAGGTGTTTGCGCACATCCCGCCACTGGTGGCCCGCACGCCCTCCAGCCCATAAGAGAGCTACGGCTCCACCGGGCGAAGACGGAAAGGCGAGGCGACATCATCGAGCAGCAGCCGCAGCAGGTGATCAGAGACGACCGCTGGCGGGGAGGTGGTGTCGGCGAGGAGACGCTGGCGTTCCTCCTCGCTCAGATCGCGGGAGGGATCCCACCCGTACCGTTTCAGGTCCACACGCCCGGCTTCGGTGAACGCGATGCCCTCAGCCTCCAGCAACTCGCGCATGCGCCCCTTCTTGCCAAAGGCCCAGCTTCCGGTGAGTTCGCCCTTGCTATTGATGACCCGCTGCGCGGGCACGCCCGTCTGGCCGCTGAGATCATTGAGGAACCACCCAACCATACGGGCGCCGGAGCCACCGCCATATCCCAGCGCGTGAGCGATCCAGCCATAGGTGGTGACGCGGCCCACCGGACACCGGCGCACGAGCGCATGCACACGCGCGCCGATTCGCCCCGCCTCATCCAACGTTATCGGCGCATCCGCCATTGGTTCCTCCCGCCTGCTGAAGTCCTCTCCCTCCCGATGAGCATGCCACGCTTCCTGACCTGATAGCAAGTCCGCCCGCGTCTCCGCGTCGCCTCGCGCGCCCGGCATGACGTGTGGGGACGCTACGCCACCCGCGCCATGCGCGAGGCACACCCCGCATCTATGACGAAGCCGCGGCTTGACAGCGCTGTGCGCATGCGCCTATGATGCGGGCGAATGGCCATCGCTTGTTGGGCCTGGCCAGCCAGCGCGCGGCGATCCACCGGCAAAGACATCCCCATCCCGTGGCCGCGCGCATCCTACGGCCGCACGGTGACGGGCCGAAGGCGACCGACGTATGCTCAGAGCCAAAGAGGAAGACGAGCCGGGAGGAAGACGATGGAACTCAAGATCGTGGCGATCCAGAAGCCGGAAGAGATCAATCTGATTCTCGGCCAATCGCACTTTATTCAGACGGTCGAGGACATCCACGAGGCGCTGGTGGGCGCGGTGCCGGGCATCCAGTTCGGGCTGGCGTTTTGCGAGGCGTCGGGGCCAGCATTGGTGCGCTGGAGCGGGACGGATGACGAGCTGACCGAGCGCGCGCGCACGTCAATGCGCGAACTCGGGACGGGCCATGCGTTTCTGGTGCTGCTGCGCAACGCCTACCCCATCAACGTGCTGCCGCCGATCCGCGCGGTGCGGGAGGTCTGCCACATCTACTGCGCGACGGCCAATCCCGTGCAAGTGATCGTGGCCGAGACGGAGCAGGGACGTGGCATCCTCGGGGTGATTGACGGCCTCCACACCCAAGGCATCGAGACCGAACACGACATCGCTGAGCGAAAGGCGCTACTGCGGCGCTTCGGCTACAAACTGTAACCCGCGCCCGCGCCAGATTTCAGTGGGGGCGCGTCATCTGGTGGTCGAGCGAGCGGAGCGGGGAATAGGGAAGAGGAGGCGAGGGAGATGGCGGTGGGCTTGTGTGCGGGTTGGTGTGGAGGAGGGGCGCCAGGCGCATCCATGGCTAGCCGCTGTGCGCGAGAAGCGGCGCACGCGGGCACTCCTCGCTCGTGTTCGTAGTCTATCTTGCGGAGCGGCACGTTATGATGGCTGATGCTCTCCCTCACGTGTGGATGGTAGTCTCTCTTGATCTGCTTGGCGTGCTTCCAGAAGAAGCTGATGTGCTATTTGAATGCATTCATCACAAATGAAGACCCCCCAGGCCTCCCGGGTCGGTTGGCATACCAGCAGCATCGAGCGTCAGCAACCCGCGTAGCCACACCAGAGGCACCCCCAAAGGGACACCGCAAAGCCCCCAGGCCGGTGCCTGGGGGCGCTCGATTCGCGCGCGGCTAGAGCGTGTTATGGACTCGCGTTAGAATCCGGGTAGTAGGTCAGGCGGACTTGCACAGCGGTGTAGCATAGAGGCATGAGGACGA
>JADMIN010000361.1 GCA_015478575.1 Ktedonobacterales bacterium
AAGGAAGCGCGAACATTGCCAACGTTCGCCCTCCAAGTGATAGATCGCCGCCCTGCTGGTAAACGACAAGTGTTTGACCTGGCGGTGGATGATCTGCATGCCTTTGTGGCAGGCACGGTAGCGGTCCATAACTGTATCGGCAACAGCGGTCCCCTGCCTGAGCCGGTGGCCGACGCCGTCCGCGAGCAAGATCTCGTGGTCGCGGCGGTCCTCTCCGGCAACCGCAACTTCGAGGGCCGCATCCACCCGCAGGTGCGCGCGGCGTACCTAGCCTCGCCGCCGCTGGTGGTGGCCTACGCACTGGCCGGAACCATGAATATTGATCTGGCGCGCGACCCGTTGGGCACCGACCCCAACGGCCAGCCCGTCTATCAGCGCGACATCTGGCCGACGCAACAGGAGGTCAGCGATACTATGGCGCGGGTGGTGACGCCGGAGATCTTCGCCAAAGAATATGCCCACGTCTTCGATGGCGACGAACACTGGCGCGCTCTGCCGCTGCCTGAGGCGGGCGGCGCCCTCTTCGCCTGGGATGCTGACTCCACCTATGTGCGTCGCCCGCCATTCTTCGAGGGCATAACCCCCGAACCTTCCCCCGTGCGCGACATCACCGGCGCGCGGGTGCTGGTCTGCGTGGGCGATTCAGTGACAACGGACCATATCTCGCCTGCCGGCTCCTTCTCCCCCGCCAGCCCCGCTGGCACCTATCTGCGCGACCACGGCGTGGCGGTGCGCGACTTCAACAGCTATGGCTCGCGGCGAGGCAATCACGAGGTGATGATGCGTGGCACCTTCGCCAACATTCGCCTGCGCAACGCCCTGGCGCCCGGCAAGGAGGGCTACTGGACCACCTACCTGCCCACCGGCGAGCAGATGACCATCTATGATGCCGCGATGCGCTATCAGGCCACGAATACGCCGCTGCTCGTGATCGCGGGCAAAGAGTATGGCTCTGGCTCCTCGCGCGACTGGGCGGCAAAGGGGCCGCTATTGCTGGGCATTCGCGCGACCCTCGCGGAGAGCTACGAGCGCATCCACCGCAGCAACCTCGTGGGCATGGGTATCCTCCCGCTGCAATTCAAGCCGGGCGAGGGCCGCGAACACTTGAGCCTGACCGGGCGCGAGACGTTCGACATCCTGGGCTTGGACGGCGCGCTCACACCACGCCAAGAGGTGACCGTGCGCGCGACCCGCGAGGACGGCACGCCACTCACGTTCCAAGTCATCGCGCGGCTGGATGGCCCCGTGGATATTGACTACTACCGCAACGGCGGCATTCTGCCCGCGGTGCTGCGTCGGCTGGTGCGCGAGCAAGCGTAACCCAATCATCGCGCGGCGGCATCCATACGCCGCTGAGGCAATTCCGCCGCGCTTTCAGTGAGAAAGCCGCGTGCTCTTTCCGCTCCTCACTGGCCGAACGAGAAGTCATCGGTGACCCGTCACATCGGCGGATCGCTAGTCTATGGAGGTTCCGCGGCCATGACCGAACACGCGCTTCCACTCACCGCCGTCTACCAAGGCTGGGATCGCTATCAGCGTGACGTGCTCCAGGCCGTCGCGCCGCTGTCCCCCGAACAACTGGCCTTGCCCGTGGCACCCACGCACTGGCCGATCGGGATGCTCGTCCAGCACATCCTCATCGACCGCATCTGGTGGTTCAATCTATGGATGGGCGAGGGGAGTCCCCAAACAGCCTCCTTCATGCACTGGGAGGAGGAAGAGAAGGGAGAGTCTTTGCATACGGCCGCCGAGCTGGTCGCCGGGCTTGAGGCCACGTGGAGCATGATCGAGGGCGCCCTCGCCCGCTGGACCGTTGCCGACCTCGGGCACGTGTTCAACCCGCCGACCACCTTGACCGAGGCGGAGCGCAAGATATTCGGCCCCAACACACGACAAGAGATTATCTGGCATGTGCTCCGGCACGATATCCACCACGGCGGCGAGCTTGCCGTTGGCATGGGTGGCCATCATCTGCCCACCATCTGGGGGTCGTAGGGCTGGGGTCATAGGCGCGTCCGCGCCTGAGCGAGTCCAGGCCTCGCCCGCCCGATCCCACCAGAGCGAGGCCTAGACTCACGAGCCAAGAACAACCCAGCCTTCGACCGTTCCCGCGTCACGTTCCCGCGTCACGTTCCCGCACCAAGAGAAGGGCATATCCCCCATGCAAGAGGAGGTGGAGAGTTGCCACGCGATCTTCTGCCAGACGGCTATGATGAGTCGCTCCGCGACGTGAAAGCGCGCATCCAACAGGCACAGATGCGGGCCGCGCTGTCGGTCAATCGCGAGCTGGTGCTGCTCTATTGGCGCATCGGGCGCGAGATCCTGCGGCGGCAGCGGGAGCAGGGGTGGGGAGCGAAAGTGATTGATCGGCTGGCGCGCGACCTGCGCGCGGCGTTCCCCGAGATGAAAGGATTTTCGCCGCGCAACCTCAAGTATATGCGTGCGTTCGCCGAAGCCTATCCCGATGAGCAATTTGTGCAGCAGGTTGCTGCACAATTACCCTGGTTTCATCTCTGCGTTCTGTTGGATAAGCTCAAGGCGCCCGACCAACGCCTCTGGTATGCGCACGAGGCAATCCAGCATGGTTGGAGCCGCAACGTGCTGGCGCACCACATAGACACCCATCTCTATGCGCGCCAGGGCCAGGCCGTGACCAATTTCACCGATGCGATGCCCACGCCACAGTCCGATCTCGCCCAACAGACCTTGAAAGACCCCTACATCTTTGACTTCCTCAGCCTGGGCACGGAGGCGCACGAGCGCGATCTAGAGCGGGCACTGCTCGCGCATGTGCGCGGGTTCTTGTTAGAGATGGGCACCGGCTTCGCCTTTGTGGGCAGCCAGTACCATCTGGAGATAGATGGGCACGATTTCTACCTCGATCTCCTGTTTTACCATCTGCGTCTGCGCTGCTTCGTCGTCGTTGATCTCAAGATCGGCGACTTCGCGCCAGAGCATGCCGGAAAGATGAACTTCTATCTCGCCGCCGTCAATGACCTCCTGCGCCACCCCGAAGACCAGCCCAGCATCGGCATCATCCTCTGCCGCACCAAGAGCCGCCTCATCGCGGAGTACGCCTTGAAGGGCATCCATACGCCAATGGGCATCTCCTCATATCAATTAACCGCGTCGCTGCCAGAAGCGCTCCAAAGTGCTCTGCCAGGAATCGAAGCGCTCGAAGCCTCGCTAGCGGATGCCGCGATGCCCAGTGACGACACAGACGAATAGCGCATGCTGGCACCGCCACCGCGATGAGACGGCGAAGCACGCAATCCCAGCACGCAATCCCAGCACGCAATCCCAGCGCGCCCGCCCCAGAGAAGACGCGCGCGGTGATAGAATGCGAGGGCCAGCCACCGTTCCCGTTCCCGCGCCACGTTCCCGCGCCAAGAGCAGAGGAGACCCACCATGAAAGCCGTTGATGTGCGCCACATCGTGATCGAGCCAGGCGTGCTGGGGGGCGAGCCACATATCGCTGGGCATCGCATCGCCGTCTCTCATATCGCCATCTGGATCGTCTACCAAGGCGAATCTATCCCCCACATTGCCGACGAGTTCCACCTCACGCTCGGCGAGATACACGCGGCACTGGCCTATTACTATGACCACCAAGACGAGATTGACCGAGCAATCGCCGATTCCGATCACCGTCATGATGAGATGGCGCGCCGCTACCCCAAGGGATGGCGTCCGGGCGCGGAGATGCTCGACGAGCCACCAACAACCCAGTGAGGCACGGAGGTCTCGCCTAAACGGCTCGCGGACGAGTCGCCACTGATGGGTATCGCATGAGTGAGGAAACCAGTGACATGGCGGCGCCCATACACTC
>JADMIN010000362.1 GCA_015478575.1 Ktedonobacterales bacterium
CCCCCGCGCGGCACCGTCCCGCGCTTCCACGTGCGCTCACTCTACCGTGTCGCGCGCGCGCCGTCAAACGCATAACAGACACACGGCCAAATACACTCGCACACATGCCCCACCCCGTCCCGTGCCGACGGAATGGCCCCCCAGGTGATGGCCCCCCAGGTGAGAGCCGCCTTCGTGGCCCGTAAACTTGATACACCCTCTCCGCTGGTGCTATGCTCGCAAGGTGGAAGAGCGCCGCGCCGCCGAAGATCTGCCGAGGGAGGAGTCATCGCGTCATGGCCGTGCTGGAAAGTCGGGTGGATCGCCACAGTACCGCATATGCCGAGAACCGCGCCGCTATGGAGGCGCTGGTCGCGCAGTTGCGCGCGCGCATCGAGCAGGTACGAGCGGGTGGCGGCGCGCCCGCCATCGAGAAGCACCGCGCGCGTGGCAAGCTGCTCGCGCGTGAGCGCATTGAGTTGCTCTGTGACCCAGAGACCCCCTTCCTAGAATTCAACCCGCTGGCCGCTTGGGAGATGTACGACGGCGAGGCGCCCGCGGCAGGCATCGTCACGGGTATCGGCGTGATCGAAGGGCAAGAGTGCCTGATCGTCGCCAACGACGCCACCGTCAAAGGCGGCACCTACTTCCCCATGACGGTCAAGAAGCATCTGCGCGCACAGGAGATCGGCGAGCGCAACGCCCTGCCCTGCGTCTATCTGGTGGATTCTGGCGGTGCTTTCCTTCCGCTCCAAGCGGATGTCTTCCCCGACCGCGAGCACTTCGGCCGCATCTTCTACAATGAAGCGCAGATGTCGGCCAAGCGCATTCCGCAGATCGCGGCGGTGATGGGTTCCTGTACCGCTGGCGGCGCCTATATTCCGGCGATGGCCGATGAGACGGTGATCGTGCGGGGCAATGGCACCATCTTCCTCGCTGGCCCGCCGCTGGTGAAGGCGGCCACCGGCGAAGAAGTGACCGCGGAGGATCTGGGCGGCGCGGACGTGCATAGCCGCACCTCTGGCGTCACCGACCACTACGCCTTGAGCGACGAGCACGCGCTGGCGCTCGTGCGCTCCATCGTCAGCAACCTCAACCGCCGCAAAGAGTATCCGTGGGAGGTGCTGCCGCCGGAGCCACCGAAATACGACCCGCGTGATCTCTATGCCATCATTCCACCCGACCCACGCAAGAGCTTCGACGTGCGCGAGATCATCGCGCGACTGGTGGATGGCAGCCGTTTTCACGAGTTTAAGGCCCTCTATGGCACGACGCTGGTCTGCGGCTTCGCGCGGCTCATGGGCTACCCCGTTGGCATCATCGCGAACAACGGTATCCTCTTCTCAGAGAGCGCCCTCAAGGCGACGCACTTCATCGAGCTGTGCTGCCAGCGCAAGACACCGCTGATCTTCCTGCAGAATATCACCGGCTTTATGGTCGGTCGCCAGTATGAGGCCGGGGGCATCGCCAAGGACGGCGCGAAGATGGTGATGGCGGTCGCCAACGCCAGCGTGCCCAAATTCACGGTGATGCTTGGCGGGTCATTCGGCGCGGGCAACTATGGCATGTGTGGCCGCGCCTATGGCCCACGCCAACTCTGGATGTGGCCGAACGCGCGCATCTCGGTCATGGGCGGCGAGCAGGCCGCGAATACCCTGCTGACCGTGCGGCTCGATGGGTTGGCCACGCGCGGCAAGACGATGACACCAGAGGAGCGTGAGGCGTTCAAGGCGCCGATTCTAGCGAAATATGAGGAGGAGGGCAACCCTTACTACAGCACGGCCCGCCTCTGGGACGATGGCATCCTCGATCCGCTGGAGACGCGCACCGTGCTCGGCCTGGGCATCGCCGCCGCACTCAACGCGCCCATTCCTGAGACGCGGTTCGGCGTCTTCAGAATGTAGGGCCATAACGTGGGCGGCAACCTGGGCGGCAAGAACCTGGCCAGCGGTGATGCCGTGCCGCTCCAGGCGCGCCCTGACGCGGCGCGCCTAGCCGCGCGTCGTGCTGGAAAGCTTCGTCTCCCCCAGTGGCGTAGGCGTGGCGGACGTGGTCGCTTTGCCGCCATCTCCAGGCTTCGGGGCCGCTGCCTCGCTGGTTGGCGGCGCGGCTGGCGCTTCGAGCACAAGCTGGTTGGTCACGACGCCCCGCACCCCCGTCACGCGCAGGATCAGATCGCGCAACTTGTGGATCGTCGCCATGTCCGGCACGCTGCCGCCGAGTTCGATCAGGCCATTCTCGAAGCGTATATCAATGTTCTCGTAGCCCTTGGTGACTAGCAACTCTCGCACCTGCTCCATGAGCAGCTCACCGTAGATCAGCCGGTCCATGACTTCGATCACGCCTGGTGTCGCCTCTAGCTCGGCGCGCGCGACCTCGCCGCTCGTCGTCAATTCGGCGCGTCCGTAGAGGGTGACACGGCCCGCTTCAACCTCTGGCTTGATCTCGTGGCGCTGGCGCTCGGAGAGGATCACCTCATCCAACGCGCGCGAGGCCGCCCGCTCGATGACGGGATCAGGCAGGTAGGGAGGCATCCCGGCCAACTCGCCTGACGTCAGGCGTAGATCGAGCTCTACCTCCGCCCGGTCGCCGTGCTCCAGGTAGCCCGCGAGGACCAGGGCGGTCACCGGCACCACCAGCGGGTGCTTCGGCAAGCCAATGCCCATACCGCCGACGACGCGCACGACCAGATGCGTGGCGTATTCCGGCCCCTTCTCCGCCAGCAGCGCCACACGGACTCCCAGCAGTTCCAGCGCCACGTTGCTACGGCGACCATCGGGCGAAAGCCCCAGTGTGGTCTCGCGTGTGAGGACGAACGCCCCGCCAGCCTCGCTACGGAGGTGCGCTTCCTCGCGCACGGCCTCGGCGCGCCAGCCATGCTCCTCAGCGGAGAGATAGACGGCGACGCAGACCCAGTTATCAGGCTGCTGTAGCGGCTTGATCTCGGGCGGCCAACGCACTCCCTCTTCCTTCGTGCCCTGCGTCTGGCGCAGGAAGAAGTAGCGCGCGGGGCCGGTGGTCAGATGCATGGGGGATCCTTTCGCTGGGCATGCGCCCCGTAGTTTTCCCTATTGTATCGTAGACGCCTCGTCTGTGCCAGCGGCGGTGGGCAAGGGGGACCTCGCTCCCCGTCCCATCCTTTCCCCAGTGCTTTGGGGTGCGCGGCTAGGGCTTGCGCGCCAACAGCGAGAGCCACCACGGATTGGCGGGCGCGCCCGCATCGGGAACGCTGGCCACCTCAAGTACCTCCAGCCCGGCCTCGGTCAGCAGCCGCCGCGCCTCATCCTCGGTATAATAGGCGAAGAAGCGCTTTCCCGCCTCCTGGTACTGATAGGGCACAAAGCACTCGACTTCTTCACCCTCGCGGCGTTTGAGGAAGACGGCCACCGGGGCACCGGCGCGCGCGACACGCGCCAGTTCGCCCACCGCGCGCGGCGCGGCCCGTCGTGGCAGATGCGGCAACGAGGCGGAGCACCACACGCCACGGCAACTGGCGTCGGGCAGCTCCAGCCGCCGCAGATCCATGAGGGCGTAGCGCACCGCGCCATGCGGTAGCCGCCGCGCGGTCCGCTCCAATGCCTCATCTAACATGCCCTGCGAAAGGTCCACCGCCAGCACGGGCAGGCCGTGCGCGGCCAGCGCCCGCGCATCGCGCCCCGGTCCGCAGCCGGCATCCACCACCGGCACGAAGCGCAGGTACTCCTCCAGCGAGATATCATCGCCTGGTCGCCCAAGGTCGGGAAGGGGGGTCTCTCGCTCCGCCGCGGCCAACAGATCCACGAATTGCCGCATGCGCTCGGTCCAGTGCGCTGGCGTTGGCGTGCTCGCGTTG
>JADMIN010000363.1 GCA_015478575.1 Ktedonobacterales bacterium
GAGCAGGGGAGAGGACGCCATATGGCCACGATAGATGCGCTGGCCAGCAGAGCCGCGCTGTTGCCAGGATCGGATGGGCGCGCGCAGCTCTTAGCCGCGCTACTGGGCTTTCCGCTCGCCGCCGCGCTGACCCTGGGGCTGAGTCTCGCCGTCGCGCGGCTCTGCCGAAGGTGGCGCCTCCTCGATATGCCTGAGCCGCGGCGCATTCACCCCCATCCAGTGCCACGCCTCGGCGGCATTGCCATCTTTCTCTCGTTCCTTGGTGTCTCGCTGCTGCTCTTTCGCCCCGCCAGCGCCTATGAGCAGCGCGTCTACGTTGGCCTCGTCGTCGCGGCGGTGCTCGTGGTGGTGGTGATGGCGTACGACGACGTGCGGGGGCTGCCTCCCCTGCCGCGGCTGGGCGTGCAGACGCTGGCGGCGCTGATCGTGATGTTCCCCGCCGGGCAGGGCACGCTCATCCAGGTGATCCATAATCCGCTCGTCGTGGTCAATGACCAGCGCACCTTCCTCGCCCTCTGGCTCGCCATCCCCTTCACCTGGTTCTGGATCGTCGGCATGATGAACACCATCAACTGGGTGGATGGCGTGGATGGCCTGGCGGGCGGCGTCGTGACCATTACGGCGCTGGTGATGGCCGTCATCAGTTGGATGCTCGGCCAGCATGAGGCGGCGATTCTCTGCGCGATACTCGCGGGGGCGACCTTTGGCTTCCTGCCGCTCAACTGGCATCCCGCGCGCCTCTTCATGGGGGATAGTGGCGCGATGTTCCTGGGGCTGGCGCTGGCGGTCCTCGCCAACGTCGGCGGCGCGAAGCTGGCGACGATGCTGCTGCTGCTCGGCCTGCCGATCCTCGATACCGCGCGCGTCATCGTGCGGCGTCTGCGCCAGGGGTCGTCGCCGCTGCGCTTCGATACCTCACATCTGCATCACCGACTGCTGGCACGCGGCTTCTCACAGTGGCAGATCGTCCTGCTCTTCTATGCGGTGACGGCCAGCTTTGGTGGGTTGACCATGCTGGCGGCCTATCTTCAGGTGCATGCGAGCCAGCGGCGGCTGCGCTTGCATCTGCTGCCCTGGCTGAATGTCGCGGTGAGTGAGCTGCCCACGCTCCTCGGTCTGGTGCTGCTGCTGCTGGTTAGCACCGCCATCTGGCGGGTCGCGGCCAGCCGACGGCGACGGGTGGCGGGGCCAGACACCGCGCCGCTTCGGCTCCCCCCGCCGCCGCCGCTCCTCACCCCCTCGCCTTCAGGCGCCCACCACCAGCGGTAATGTCACCCGCGCCAGCGGCGTTGGTCCGCTCGGTCCGCGCGCTCTCTCTAGTGGCCGCTCTGCGTGGTGGCGCCGGTTTGCTCTTGCACAGCGGCCAGCAACTCATCGCGGACGGTCCAGAGCAAGGGGAAGAGGAGGTCGCGCAGGGTGCGCTCCAACTGGGGCATGGGCGTGCCCCCCGTACCAATGGCGCCCAAGCCCAGGTTGCGCTCGGCCAGCTTGAGGTGTTGCGCGCGGAAGAGGTGAAACAACTCATCGAAATCCACCAGCGCCTCGGCGCACTGATAGAGTGTGGCATGCTCCCAGGGATGCTGGTAGAGGTCCAGGAGCGAGATCGTCTCGCGTTCCAGCGCGGCGGCGAACGCCTCCCACAGCGGCGGCGCCTGCCGCAAGATAGCGCGGAAGCCGGGCGAATCGGCGCCGCTGCCATTGCCCAGGATGCCTCGGAACGAGAGGAAATCCTTTGGCGAGACGAATTCGAGTTGGCGTGTCGCCTGGGCGACGACCGATTGCGCCGAGACCGCGCGGCGCAGTGCCCAGGCGGCTTCCTCGGTCTGGCCGCCGCGCAGGCGGTTGGTGGCCGTGTCGAGCTGCTGCTGCGTCATCTTCCACCAAAGCTCGATCGTCTGGTGAACGACCTGGAAGGTCAACTCATCAGGATGCAGCCGCTCCCCTTCGGGCTTCTGCAAGGTGAAGAGTTGCTCCGTGTGAAGATAGACCTCGTATGTTGAGAGCGCTCGCTTGCGCTCTGGCGCGCGAGGTGTGCTGTCCACGCTCATGCGGGATGCCTCCATCAATGGAAAGGTTGTGCGGCGCACGTGGCCGCGCTGGCGGGAAACGGCCTTTAGTATATGACGTGGAGCGCGCGCTGGCTATCCCCAGCGCGCTGACGCCGCACCCCAGACAGCACACACGGCGCGTGATGGAGCGGATGAGCCGAGGAGGAGACGCCCGCGGGTGAGCAGGTGTTCGACGTCTCTGGAACACCAGCGGGGGAACACCAGCGGGGGAACACCAGCGGGGGAACACCAGCGGGCGCGGGCGGCAACAGCGGCGCATGAGGCACCGCGCCGTCCGATCTCTCGCCCGAAGGCATGTGGGCGCGGCTGTGCTGGCGGCTCACCGGGCGTGAGCGAGCCGCGCCTCGATGGAGAGGTTCGCGTTCCCGCTTGAGCCGCGCGCGGCAGCCATCAGAAAGAAGCCTCTCTCTGAGGCGAGATGAGACGTTTCGCCTCGCCCTTCCCGCAGGAAGGGCGAAGCGATGTTTCTACCTGGATGCGTGCCTAGAAGCCGAGGGGCTGGCTGCCACTGGGCAGGGTGATGGTGGTGCCGGAATTGACACCCGTGAAGTCAATGGTGATGTTGATGGTCGCGCCAGGTGAGCCGCTCACGCCCGCCCCGCCGGCCACCTCGGTGGGAATGGTAGCGGAGCCGCTCACCACAACCTTCACCGGGTAGTAGTTATCCTGGCGAACATAGAAGTCCTCAGTCGCGGTGGCGATGGCGCCGCCATACTGCTGCTTCCCCTGGAGGTGCCACACCGAGACGCCGTTGAGGGTGCTGGACCCAATGTTCTTTGCCTGGGTGAGATTCTCAAAATTAGTGAAGATGGAGGTATCCAGAAGCGCGGAGGCACTGCCGGCGGAGAGGCTATACCACTGGTCGGCGTTCGAGCCGCCGGTGATCTGGCTAAGGCCGGGAATCTTGGCGTAGACCGTCTGGGTGGCCGCGTCGGTGATGAACTCGAACGCGATGCCCCCACTGGAGCCAAGGGCCAGTGAAACATCAGCACGCTGGGGCGCCATGGTGATCTTGCCCGTGCCGCTGCCATCGAGCGAGACGCCGCTGCCGCCGCTCTGGCTGCCCAGGAGCGAGCCGAGATTCGCCGCGAAGGTGCCCTTCATCGAAAAGCTGAGGTCTTTGATCGAGGCCGCCTGTGTGCGTTGTAATACGAGGGCGGCGTCGAGCACAGGCCCCGACTGGCCCGGCAATCCGCAGGCCGCGAGGGCCAGCACCGCGAGCAACGGCGCCAGCGCAAACCACCGCAACCGCCCACTCCCCATCTGTCGTCGTCTCATTCGGCATCTCCTTCACGGTCACGCAGGAGAGACCCAACCAGGCTCGCCCTGCCCACTACCACCACCAGCGCGACCGCCAGCGGCCTACAGACGCATCATCCTGAGGGCACAGAAAGGCACCTCCTTCTTGGCTGGTCCCTCTGCCCGGATACAAGTACGTGCGGTTGCGCGTTGGGGTTGTTGCCGCGGTGATTTCGCCTGAAGGTGATTGGTGATTTCTCTTGGAAGGCCAGGCGCCTTTGCCAGGGAGGGCGCGGCCTTCCCGCATGCCTAGGGTTTGTGCATTGTTAAGGGGCAAGAGAGACAGCTTCCTTCTACTAGCAAGATCGCAGGGGCAACCACCATCGTCTGCTAGAAGAAGACATTGGTGCAGGTATGCCCCCCCTCCTAACCCCTTCCTCCTCCCCCCTTCCCTCGCAGGGAAGGGGGCTGGGGGGTTAGGTCCCCAATACACTTCAC
>JADMIN010000364.1 GCA_015478575.1 Ktedonobacterales bacterium
GCGTGTGCGGCTGCGCTGCCGAGCGTGTGGGCAGCAGTTTCGCCCCAGTCACGCCTGTCTACGAGAGATGGCGGGGGCAACGTGACGCCGGAATTAGCCTCCTCCTATGCGCTGGCTGGAGCCTCGTGGCCCTTCGCGACCGCCGCGCGCGTGCTGCGCGACTTGAGCGGCGCGCAGGTCAGCGCCGAAGAGGTGCGTCGGCTGACCACCGCGGCCGGGACGGCGCACGCCGCACGGCAGACACAGGAGGCCGAGCACCTGGTGACCTCAAGCGCAGACGACGTGCGCGCCGAGCGTGAGCGGGTCATGCCGGTCCCGTCGGTCGAACGCCTGGTGGTGGGGCTGGATGGAGGGTGGATCGCCAGCCGCGAGCAGACGGGCGGGATGGAAAGCAAGGTGGGGGTGGCCAGTGGGGCGGAGGAGGCCGACAAGCATGGGCGCCACCGCCTCATACGGTTTTGCACGAATCAGTTGCCCTATGCGGTGTAGCGTCGGCATCTCGCCGGCTCCGGTTCCACCACGCCATACGACAAGTGATCCCTGCAAACTGGTATCACTTCAGCCCAATGCCGCGCAGGATGAGGGCAAGGATGGCGGCGAGCAGCGCGCACATCGGGCCAGTCAGCAGCCACGCCGTCACCATATCCCCCGCCACACCCCAGCGTACCGCCGAGAGCCGCTGGCGCGCGCCCACCCCCATGACCGACCCCGCGATCACGTGGGTCGTGCTGACTGGCAGGCCAAAGCGCGTCGCCACCAGAATCACGCTCGCGGCGGCGCTCTCGGCGGCGAAGCCATCAATGGGACGCAGTTTCGTCACCCGCATGCCCATCGTCTTGATAATGCGCCAGCCACCAAAGCTCGTGCCCAGGCCCATCGCCGTGGCGCTGATAATGATGATCCACAGATCCACGTGGAACTTCGTGCTGGCGACCCCTCCCTCATAGGCGAGCACCGCCGCCGCGATCACGCCCATCGTCTTCTGCGCGTCGTTCGAGCCATGGCTAAACGCCACAAAAGCCGCGGAGACACGTTGCATCCAAGTGGAAAGGTCGGTGACGTGTTGTGGTGTCGAACGGCGGAAGATCCAGAGCAGCGAGATGCCGATGACGTAGGCGATCACAAGACCGGCAATCGGCGAGAGCACGAGCGAAAGCCCAATGATGAGGATGCCATGAGGCTTGAGCGCGCCCAAGTGCAGCGGCGAGAGCATCGCCGCCGCGCCGACTAGCCCACCAATGAGCGCGTGGGAGGAACTACTGGGCAACCCAAGATACCAGGTCAGCAAATTCCAGCTAATCGCGGCCAGCAGCGCCGCCATCACCGCCACCGGCGTCAGCGCCGCGGAGAGCGCGACATCCGTCCCAATGGTCTTGGCCACCTGGGTGCTGATAAAGGCCCCGAGGAAGTTGAGCGCGGCGGCCATCACAATCGCCACCCGCGCGGGCAGCACGCGCGTCGAGATGCTGGTGGCCACCGCATTGGCCGTGTCGTGGAAGCCATTGGTGAAGTCAAAAGAAACCGCCACAAGAATCGTGGCGATCAGGAAGAGCGTCGCGCCCAGCGGGTGGCTGGTGGCCAACACCGCGGCCAGCGCGGGCACATGCGGCAACTCAGGCATACTTGAGCACCACGGTATGGAGCGTATCGGCGACATCCTCACAACTGTCAATCGCGCGCTCTAGGTGATCGTAGATCTTCTTCCACTTGATGAGCACGATAGGATCAGGCTGGCGGAAGAGCGCCTGCATGGCGTTGCGATAGATCACATCACCTTCATTTTCCAGCCGATTGATCTCGGTGAGCCGCGCGCGGATGACCGTGCGATCTTTGCGGGTGCGCAAGAGCGTCACTGCCTCTTCCACTTGGATGGTGGCGTTGACGATCACTTCAGCCAGTTCGATGGCGGGCCGCGATGGCGCATCAATATCGCAGATCACAAAGTCATCCGCGCTCGCCTCGACCAGATCGAGCACATCATCCAGCGCCGAGCTAATCGCGGTGATATCCTCACGGTCCAGGGGCGTCACGAAGATGCGGTTGATCAGATCGTAGGTCTGGTGCGTCAATTCGTCGCCGGCATGCTCCACATCCTTGATGGCCTTTGCTTTTTCGGGTACGTCCGTATACTCGTTCAACATGGCAAGCAGCAACTCAGCGCCGCGCCGCACATTTGCGGCGGCTTCCTCGAAGAGCATGTAGAAGCGGTCTTCACGCGGTTGCAGGATGGACATGCGTCTCCCCTCGTGCGCGAGCGCCGACGCCCACAGCCATGCGTGGCCGGGCTGGCCACGGGCCTCCTCTGCTTCCATCCACCAGGGGGCAACACGTCATCGCCAGCGCCAGATTCGGGCCACGAACACTGTCGCACAAGCCCAATTATAGAGGCGCCAGCCCGCCCTTTGCCAGAGTACTATTGGCCCAGACAGGGCGCGCCATGCCGCCAACACAGCGAACCTCCGGCACACCACACCAGGGTGTTCGCCGGAGGTTCCCTCCGCAAAAAACGCGGCGGCTAGCCGCGCGCCTCCTGCTGCTCTTGCGAGCGCAAGCGACGGCTCAGCACGCCGAGCAACTTGATGGCGATCTCCGGTGACTCACGCAACGCCGCGCGGAAATCCCACACTGGGATGACAAGCGCACGTGACGGCTCCATCGCGATGGCGGTCGCTGTGCGTGGCAGATCGTCAAGCAGGGACAACTCCCCCAGGACCGCACCACGCTCAAAAGTGCCCAGTTCGCGCTCATCACCGCTCGGACCCTGCTGCACCACACGGACCTTGCCAGCGGTGAGGATGAAAAGGCCAACACCACTCTCGCCCTGCTGGAGGAGCTTCGCCCCCGCGGGATAGTCTCGCTCGCGGCAATTGACGGCCAAAGCCTGGAGTTCGCTTTTCGTCAGGTCGCTAAACAGCGGCACCTGGACGAGGACCTCTTCATACATTCGCGCTGCCTGCCTTTCTCTGAGCACCGAGCCGGAAGACGACGCCACACCCCAAGCGCGCCGGAGGCGTGACCGAAGCGGCCCGCGTCATCGTACCTCATCCCCATGCCCATCGTCCAGTCTCGCCTACTCCCACCCCGAATCTCGGCCCTGGTCCCGACCGGGCATGCGCTGGCTCGGACCGGCGCGCTCGCCCCAACCGCCACGATCTTGGTCGGGGGGCACTGGCCGTGAAGGGTACACACCGGAGCCACCGTTCGGCATGCGCCCCTGCGGAGGCGGCGGCATACCTTGTCCACCTGGCAGCGGCGGCAGCGGCATGCGCCGGTCTGGCCCACCCATCGGTCCGCCGTTGCCGTTCGGCGGTGGCGGCATGCGGTCGCCAGGCGGCATGCGCTGCATCTCGTTATCACTCATCGGGCGCGCACCGCGGCGTCCCGGGCCCCCGCCAGGCATAGGACCTGACATCCCATATTGCCCACCATACTGCTGCCCACCATATTGCTGCCCGCCATATTGCTGCCCACCGTACTGCTGCCCACCATACTGCTGCCCACCATACTGCCCACCCATGCGGGCGCCCGCACCGGCCATACCAGGCGCCGCGACCATCGGCGGCATCGCGCCGCGCGCGCCTCTCGGTCCGCCAATGGGCGCGCCAGGTATCCCCATCGCCCCCGAGCGCGTCGCACGCACCGTCGGCTGCGGCATACCATCCATCATCGGCTGCTGCCCAGCCCAGCCAGTGCCTGATTCCATCATCGCCGCATCGCTCATGCCCGCAGCCCCTACGCCACCGCGCAGGCCAAGTCGCTGAACGCCGACCAATTGCTGCAACTGCCGCACCACCAGATCCAGCCG
>JADMIN010000365.1 GCA_015478575.1 Ktedonobacterales bacterium
GCGTCTGTACGGTGCCACGCCAGAAGAGTTCCTCAGCGGGTGCGTTGAGCACGAAGTAGTAGGCCGTCTGGAAGACCTGATCCGGGAGCGTGGGCAGGCGAAAGCCTGGCGCGGACCAGGCGCGATAGCCCGCGGCGAGGCCGGCCATCGGCAGGCCGAGTGCCACGCCCAGCGCCACTGGACGCCACCACCCATCGCGCCACAGGCCGAGCGCGCCCGCCCCCTGGCCAGAGAAGTAGGCATAGGTGCCCGCCGCGAGCAAGAATGGCGTCACCCGGCCCAACGCATCCTTCCACAGCCAACCCCACGTATCGGCGACGGTGTTGCGCGCAACCGCGGTGAATGCCCGTTGTGTTGTGGCGGCGGGAGGGGATGTGCTGGCGCTCGCCGGGCCGGTGGGCATCTCGGCATCATGCTGCTGTGACATATGCTCAGCGTGCCCTGGTTCCCACATGGACCGCGACGATGCCACCCATGCGGTAGTAGTAGCGGACGTCTTGCCAGCCAGCATCCTCCATGACGCGCTTGAGTGCTGGCGCGTCGGGGAACGCGCTGACTGATGAGGGGAGGTAGCTGTAGGCATCGAATGCCCGCCCGACCACCTTTCCCAGTAGCGGCACCAGCCGGTCGAAGTAGAGGTGAAAGCCCGCTCCGAAGAGCGCGCCGCGTGGGTGGCTCATCTCCAAGCAGACGACACGCCCGCCCGGCTTCACCACCCGCCGCATCTCCACGAATCCCTGGCGCAGGTCCGCCAGATTGCGCACGACAAAGGCCGAGCAGCAGGCATCAAAGTGCTCGTTGGGGAAGTCAAGCTGCTCGCCGTCACCCTGGCGCAACTCGATACGATCAGTGAGTCCCAGCCGCTGGAGTTTTCCCTCGCCGAGTGCCAGCATCTCTGGCGTGAAGTCTATGCCGATGATGCGGGAGTCGGGTGCGCCGCGCCGCGCTACCGCGATGGCCAGATCCCCGGTGCCTGTGCCGATATCCAGCGCGATCTGCCCGGGGCCGAGTGCCACCTTGCGGGCCGCGAAGTCACGCCAGCGGCGATCCATGCCGCCGGTCATGACGCGGTTCATCAGATCATAGACGCCCGCGATGCGCCCGAACATGCCACGCACATAGGTGGGCTTGCCACCGGCCGCCGCGAAGCGCGCCTGAAGTTCTGGCGCCGCGGTGGCGGGAGGGGGACTCGGCTGCTGTGCATTCACCGTCTTGGCCTCCGCTTCCAACGATCTTCAGCGGCTGCGCGCCACGACGAACTCGACCACGTCCTCCAGCACGCCGCGTTCCGGCGAGGAAGGAAACTCCGAGAGCAGAGCACGCGCACGCGCCGCGTAGTGGCGGGCGAGCTCCAGCGCCTCGCCGATAGCGGGGCTATCCCGCACCCAGCGGACCACATCAGTGACCTCCGCGTCTTCGGGCTGTGCCTGCCCAACCAGCGCGCTGACCTTTTCCAGCCGTCCGTTCCGCTCGTGCTTCAAGGCATAGATCAGGGGTAGCGTCACCAGCCCCTGGCGTAGGTCGTTGCCGGCGGGCTTGCCGATGGAGGTCGCGGTCCCTGTATAATCCAGCACGTCGTCAATGATCTGAAAGGCGATGCCCAGATTCGTGCCGTACTGCTCGAGGAGGGCGATCTGCGCCTCGCTGCCCTGGGCGACGATGGCGCCGCCCTTGCAGCAGGCGGACATGAGACAGGCCGTCTTGCGGCTGACGCGCTCGATGTAGTGCTCGATGGAGAGATCGAGTTGCCGCACGGAGAGCATCTCCATGATGGTGCCCTCGCAGATGCGCGCGACCGTCTCTGAGAAGAGCCGATCAACGCGAAAATCCTCAACCTCCGCCACTAGGCCCGCCGTCTTGGCAAAGAGATAATCGCCCAGGAGAATGGCAATATTGTCGCCAAAGAGCGCGTTCACGGTGGGAATGTCCCGGCGGGTCGTGGCGTGATCCACGATATCGTCATGCACCAGGGTCGCCAGGTGGACCATCTCGAGTGCGACGCTCAGCGGCAGCAGCTTCTCGAAGCGGTACTGAATCAGTTTGCCAGAGAGCAGTGTCAGGGCGATGCGCAGGCGCTTGCCTTGCGAGCCGAGGACATGGACGACCGCCGCGGTGAGCATATCCATATCGGACGAGGTGGCCTCTTCAAAGGTTTTATCAACGAGGTGTAAATCATCTTCAATGCTGGCGAATAATTGACTCAACGTGGCCGTATCGCTCATCGGTGTCTCCCGTCGCTCGCGGTTGGATGTGCGAGTGCCATCATGGGAACTGGCGCATTCACAGCGGATTATACGGCGACGCGCCTGCCAAAATGTACCCTGCCTCTCGCCTGAAGTATGGGCGCATAGGCACCCTACGGTGTCTGTCACTGTCAAAGGCAACACGGTAGGGTAGACACCGTAGGCGTTGCTGCTGGGACGGCGGACAAAAGCATGAGGGAGCGGGAGGCGCTGGCGCCTCGGGGTCTCATGAGCGGAGGACGCTTAGATGTCGCTTGATGGATCCAGCTCGGCGATGTCCTCCTGCAAGAATAGGTTCTCGAAGGGCAGATCATCGAGCACCTCGAGCACCTCCCGATACTCGCGCCAATGGAGGCGCCGGCTCAGGTCGGGATCATTGAACGCCTTGAAGGCGGGAAAATACTGATCCATGACGCTCAGGCCGATATCGGGGCCGAGGTGTTCCGCCAGCCAGGTCAGCACCGCTCTGGTGCCAGCGTGGTCGTTTGGCATGACGAGGTGACGCACGATCAGCCCACGCACCGCGATGCCCTGCTCATCTACCACTAGCCCTCCTACCTGGCGATACATCTCCTGAAGCGTCGCGTGGTTATACTCGACATAGTGGTGCATTTTCGAGGTCCGGAGGGCATTTTTATTGTCGGAGTATTTCGCATCAGGCAGGTAGATATCCACGACGCCGTCGAGAAGTTGGAGGGTGTGGATGTGTTCGTAGCCGGCGCAGTTATAGACGAGCGGGATGCGCAACCCTTTCTCTATGGCGATGAGCAACGCCTTGAGAATCTGGGGGACAAAATGGGTGGGAGTCACCAGGTCAAGGTTGTGGCAGCCTTTGCGCTGGAGTGAGAGCATCATCTCGGCCAGCCGCTCCGGCCCGACGCGGAGGCCCTGGCCCTGTTGGCTGAGCCAGAAGTTCTGGCAGTATGAGCAACGAGCCTGGCAGCCGCCGAAGAAGATGGTGCCCGCGCCGCGCGTCCCACTGATGGGCGGCTCTTCGCGCCGGTGGACGTTCCACGAGCCGATGATGATCTCGGTGCCAGAGTGGCAGGCCCCCGTCAGCCCGCGTGTGCGGTCGCGCGGGCAATTCTGCGGGCAGACGGTGCAGCCGCGCAGCAATTCCCACGCGGCGTCGGCGCGCTCGGCCAGGACGCCCGTCTCATAGAGGGCAAGATAACTCGGATGGGTGGCCATTAGGCGTCTACCTCATACGGTGAACAAGTCAGTGACGGCGCGGGAAGCCAGGAAGCGGATCGCCTTGGCGAAGAGTGCGCCGGAAGGCGTTATGTCGCCAATCGCTCGGTGTGCAGTCGCGTGTGGACGATAGCACAGCGCAACACCCAGCGCCAGGACCGTCGCTGGCGCTCACGCTCCACGACGTGGGCGCGTTCCTCTTCGCTCGCCGCGCGTGCCCACCGCGCGGTTTCCTGCCAGGCTTGCTGTGCGAGGGCGCGCGCGTCGCCGCTGGATGAGGCGCCGCTGGATGAGGCGCCGCTGGATGAGGCGCCGGTGGATGAGGCGCCGGTGGATGAGGCGCCGGTGGCGGCCTG
>JADMIN010000366.1 GCA_015478575.1 Ktedonobacterales bacterium
GGGGGTTGACTTTTGCCAGAGAGGACGCTATACTCGCACAAGGTGACCGAGCGAGTCACTTCCACACACATGGAGATGGGTACGATGGTCGGCAATAGCATTATCCACAACATCCGCGGTGGCTCCCGCCGCCGCGCCGCCGCGCCCATCGTCCGGCCCCGCATGCTCGCGGTGTTCGCCTGGATCGGCGCACGCGAGCGGATGGTGGATGCCGTGATACGGCCCATCTCGGGGGCCGCGCAACGCATGCGTTGACGTCGCGCGACGTTTCCCCAGCCGTCATGGGCCGACGCGGCAACACCCGCGGCCCGTGGACCACCTTCCCGCTTTCCGCCCTAGCCACGGAATAGCCCTACTGGGCCGCATGGTGCCCATGCCACGCCCGCATCGCGCCCTATCGCGTCTAGCGCACCCGATCGCGCCCATACCGCGCGTCCGTCTCGCGCCCTGGGGCACCACCCGGCTCGCGACGCGCACCTGAAGAGGAGCAGACATGACACGTATCACGCACACGCCACTGCCACATGATGCGCCCATCCGCATGAGCGGGCCACGCCCGCTAGCGAGCGCCGCTCATTGACGACATGAGATGTCAGGAAAGGCGTGGTAGCCTAGCTCAGGCTCGCGCTAACAGCGCACCCGCGGACACCGTTTCGCGGTGATGCGTCGAGAGGAGACTCCTTTGACGACACCTACTCGTTCTCTGCCCCCAACCACCGAACATACGCACGATCCACGCGAGAGCCAGCGCTACCTGGGCACGCTCTCCGCGGCCGCCCTCGCTGACCTTGACCGCCACGCCGCCCTAGAGGTCGCGCACGTCTCCAAGCGCTTCGTGAAGGTCGGTCGGCCCCGCTGGCTGGCGCGAGGCGAGGCACGCAAGCGCGGCGCCAAGATCGTGCGCGCGGTGGATGATGTCTCGTTCACCGTGCGCCGCCGCGAGATCTTCGGCGTGCTCGGCTCGAACGGCTCCGGCAAGTCCACCTTGATCCGGCTGATCTCCACGTTGCTCCTGCCCGACGAAGGCACCGTGCGCGTCTTCGGGCACGACGTCATGCGCGAGGAACGGGCCGTCCAGCGGCTGATCAACCGAGTGAGCGTCGAGGCGGCGTTCTTTCGCAAGCTCAGCCCCATGGAGAACCTACTCTACTCGACGCGGCTCTATGGCGTTCCATCCAGCGAGGCGCGTACACAAATCATCAGCATCCTGACGCGGCTCGGCATCAAGCCAGACCGCATCTCGCAGCCGCTGGAGAACATGTCGCGTGGCATGCAGCAGAAGGTGGCCATCGCGCGGGCCTTTCTGACCGCGCCCATTCTGCTGCTGTTGGATGAGCCGACGACGGGCCTCGATCCGCGCTCGAAGCAGGACGTGCAGGTCTTCATTCGCGAGCTGCGCGATACGCACGACGCCACCATCCTGCTGACGACCCACGACATGGACGAGGCCGACGCGCTCTGCGACACCATCGCCATCATTGATGGCGGGCGCGTCGTCGCGCAGGATACGCCAGATGGACTGAAGGCCGACGTCACCGCGCGGCTCGGCCTCGACCACCCGGCTACACTCACCGAAGTATTCATGGCCTACACCGGGCGCGACTGGGAGGCCGACGAGCCTGAAGATGAAGACGAGGATGAAGCATGATAGAAGCACAACGCGCCCACGACCTACCCACCCCCCTACGCCGCGCGGCCCGTGGGATGAGCGGCGAGGTGAGCAAGGGGTACGCTTTCGTCCAGCGCAATTGGTATCTCACCAAACGCTACTGGGCGTGGGAAGCCGTCTGGGTCACCTACAACATCGTCAACGCGCTCAGCGTGACGTTCATCGCGGCCAGCGCTGGCGAGACCACGGGCTTTCATCTCACCGTCGCGCAGATCAACCAATTCGTCCTCTACCTGACCATTGGCACGGTGATCTGGAGCTATGTCAGCGTCGTCTTTGATAACGTGACAGAGACCGTGACGATGGAGCGATGGGAGGGCACCATCGAATACACCTTCATGGCGCCTGTCTCGCGCCTGACGCACATGTTGGGCGCCTGCGCGTTCGCACTCATGCATGGGCTGGTGTTGGTGGTGGCGCAGATCGCCGTGATGGCGCTCTTCTTCCACCTCGATCTCAGCCAAGCCGCCTGGGGCGCCGCGCTCCTGATCCTGCTGCTGGGGAGTATCTCGCTGATCGGGCTGGGGACCGTCTCAGCGGTGCTGCCGATGCTCTTCACCGAGCGTGGCGCGCAGATGGCCTACATCATCCGCGCCATCCTGCTGCTCATTTCGGGGGTGTATTACCCCATCACGGTGTTGCCAGGCGCGCTCCAGGTGATGTCGCGTTTCTCACCCGCCACCTACCTGCTTGATGGATTGCGCCTGAGCATCCAAAGTGGGAGGGGCGTGAGCACGCTCTCCGGGGATATCTGGCCGCTGCTCCTCAGTGGCATCATCAGCGTGCCGCTGGGTCTCTTTATCTTTGGACGCGCCGAGCGCTATGCCAAGCGCACCGGCAAACTGAAGCGGAATGGATAAGTGACCTCCTTCCTCGCCTCCTGCCCCCGCCGGGCGGGAGGTGAGGGCGGTGGCCCAAGTGGCGGAGTCGCTGCGCGAGAATCCGCGCGTGGCTCCAGAAGATAGTGCTACAATGAGCGGCACATGCGCTATATGCATGTGAAGTGCGCGAATGTGATACGCGAGTGTGATGCGCACGTGTGATGCGCGCGGGGCATACGACCGCGACCATTGGCCCGCTTGAAGCCAGCCGGGACACATGACACATGACACATAAGCATATGGATCGAGGATATGGATTCAGAGCGACAGGATGAGCGAACGCGAGATGACCAGTCCGCGTTCGAGCGCGACGAGTCGGAGCCTCAGCCGCTGGCACGTGTTCGCTATGGGCTGGGCAAAGAGCTGCTCCTCTTCCCCGATGCCTTCGTCATCGTCATGAACGAGGAGGCCGAGGAGCTGCGCATCAGCCTAGAGAGCGTGCGCCGCCTCATCCTCGCCCCCGGTGAGTACATCCCAAGCAAGCTCGTGCTCATGTTTGATCTCGATGATGGCACCACCATCATTGCCGCCGAAGGCATGACCAATGTCCGCGACTTCCGCAAGCTGCTGGCCGTGCTCACTGAGACGCATCCTGAGATCGAGCTAGACCCCCCTGATATGAGCACCCAACTCGCACAAGCACTCGAGGTCCGCCGTCGGCATCTGCTGGGCTGTTATGGTTCGGTATTAGGCGCTTGCCTCCTCCTCTGGATTGTCTTCCTCGTCGTCGCCTATCTCGGGGCGCATGGCCCTCGCTAGGCCGGGGCAGCTGGCGGCGCGCGAGACGCGCCCAGCCCTAGCACTCCTCAGTGATGGCGACGGCGCCGCCATTGTCGTCTTCGCCATCACCATCGGCGCCGCCAAGGATGGCGAGTGCCTGGGTGGCCGCCTCGGCACGGGGGACCGAGCGCTGCTGGCCAGTGCGCAGATCGCGCAGGATGACCTCGCCGCGCGCCACCTCATCCGGCCCCACGATGCAGACCAGCGCGATGCCCTTCTTGCTGGCGAAGGCGAGTTGCGGGCCTAATCCCTTGGGGTCGGCGTAGGTCTCCGTGTGGATGCCGGCCTGGCGCAACGCGGTCGCCAGAGCGAACGACGCTGGCAGCGTCTCTGAGCCGAAGACCGTCACCAGCACCTGGGTGGTGGTCGTCCCTTCCTCGGTGAAGAGGCCAAGGATCTCCATCGCCGCGAACATGCGGTCAATGCCAAAGGAGACGCCGACGCAGGGC
>JADMIN010000367.1 GCA_015478575.1 Ktedonobacterales bacterium
GCGCGGGCACTCTCGCGCACAGCGCGGGCAGAAGTGGCGCGGCGCGTCCGCGGGCAGCAGCTCCTCGAAGGTATACCAGGTGGCAAGAATCGGCTCATCGCAGCACGCGCACCGCGGCACCGCGCGCGCGCACGCTGGGCAGAGCGGCGGGTCGCCGCTATCCCCAGCGAGTGGCACTGAGCAACGGGCACAGCGCGGGCTGCTGGCCTGGCAGGACACGCAGACCACCAGCGCCGTCTCATAGCGGTAGTAGCGTCCGGTGAGGCGTTGCCCACAGAGATGGCAGAAGCGTGGCGTGCGTGCCGCTGCGGCCATCTCCGTCATTCCTTTCCGCATCACCTTGCTCACCTCGAGGCGTTCGCCGTTGTGTAGCGCGCCGGTAGTTGCCAAGCCTCACGGTAGGCGCACATCGCCGCCCGCCCGCGCCGCCCGCGCTCGCGCGATGTCGCGCGCCGCCCGCATCTGTTCGAAGACCTCCAGCGCCCGTGAAAGCTCGGCGCTCGCCGCTTCGCTATCGTTCGCCGCGCCACGCCGTCGGTAGAGGCCCGCCAAGACGTAGCGCGTGCGGGCCTCCTCCCAGGCGGTGCCTAGCTCGCGGTAGCGGGCCAGCGCATTCTGTAGGTCGGCCAGCGCATCCTCCCAGCGGCTCTCGGCGATGCCCACGATCCCCCGCGCCCGCAGCGATTGGGCCAGCGCCTTGCGTGCGCCGGAGCGCCAGCCAAGCTCCAACGCTTGCGCGCCAAAACGCTCGAAGAGGCGCGCATCTGCCGTGCGGGCGCCAAGTTCCGCCAACTCAGCGAGCAACGCCGCCAGGCTATGGCGCCCAGAGCGGGCCTCCACCGCACCGAGCCAGACCTGGTGTGCCTCGCGTGTGGCGCCACGCGCCAGAGCGAGCCGCCCGCGCATCACCTCGATGAACTGCGTCGCGCCTGGGGGGGCCAGTTCGGTGACGCGCCGGAGCAGCGCCTCCGCCTCGTCGCGGCGGCCCGTGCGCGCGTGAATCGTGGCGAGCGCCAACAGTGCCCACAGATGAGCGGGCGAGTGGCGCACCTCAGCGAAAGCCGACGCCGCCAGCAGATCCGCGCCCGCGGCCAGCGCCTCGCTCCAGTGGTCCCATTCGAACGATGCCAGCACCGAGGCACGCAGCGCCTGGACACGGAGGGGATCGGCGTCGGCGGCGTCCGCCAGGGCGAGCGCGGTATGCGCGTGCTCCACCGCCAGCGCGTAGTCCCCGACCAACTGGCGCGCCTGGCTCGCCTCGGAATGGATATCCACCAACTCGCGCGGATCATCTATCCGCTCCGCCCACTGAAGGCGGCGCACTTGGGCATCGAGATAGCCGCGCAGATCCGTCGTGGTCGCCTGGATGTTGCCCAGCGCGTCCAGCGCCTCGGACGCGCCACGCGGGTCACCCAGCCTCTCGGCGATGCGCACGGCCTCGCGGGCGCTGCGCAGGGCATCCAGCAGTTCGTGCTCGCCACGCTGCTCCGGCCACGACCACCAGAAGAACGCTTTGGCGGTCAGGAGCGCGGCATATTCCAGCGTATCACATTGGCCGGTGCCCTGGGCCAGGCGCAGGCCGCGCTCCAGGTAGTCACGCAACACCTCGTGCGGCGGCACCTGGCGGAAGTAACTGGGACTGCGCGTCGGCAACTGCACCAGCACGCGATACAGTCGCATACCGCGATACAGTCGCATACCGCGATACAGTCGCATACGATGCGCGGCCCACGCCTCCGCTGGCATCGCGGCTGGCGCGAGGGCCGCCGCCGCGCCCGCGGTGGGCGCCCCGTCCGATACCACGTCCGCGCCCGCCTCCTCGGTGGCATGGCGCGAGCGCTCCCAGAGGCGGAGGGCCTCTCCGTAGTCGCTCCAAGCGTCGTCGGCGCGCAGGCCGATCCAGCGGGCGTCCCCGCGCCGGGAATAGAGATCGGAGAGCAGCGGCAGATCGGTGCTCTCGGCCGCCTCATCGAGCAGGGTGATGGCGTCGGTGTAAGCGTGATCGGCTTTCACGGAAGCATGGCGCGCGGCGGCTTGGTCGCCCGCGAGCACGAGATAGCGCAGCGCCTTCGCGCGCACCGTCTCATGCCGACTGCTCTGGCGCGCGCGGGCAAGGTTGGCTTGGAGGTAGTACTGCTGGTAGTGCCAGGCCAACAGGTCCGCGAACTCTTCTTCACGCCCCTCCGCGAGCCGCTCGATCAACTCAGCGACACGCGCGTGCTCGTGTGCCCGGCGTGTGCGCACGATGGTTGAGTAGACAATCTCACGAGTCAGCGCGTGGTTGAAGGTATAGACCGGCGCATCGGGCGGCGCGAGCGTGGCCTTGGTGTGTACGCTTGGCTGCACTAGCCCGCGCGCCTGCAACAAGGCCAGTACGCTCTCGACGTCATCGTTGGCCAGATGAAGCGCGAGGCTAGATAGCGCCCCCGCCCAGAAGAAGCGCCCCATCACCGCCGCATGTCGCAACACATCACGCTCCGGGGGAGTGAGCAGATCAATGCGCGCCATCAGCACGCCCTGCACGGTATCAGGAATCGCTGGGTCGGAGATCTCGTGGCTTTCCAGATGCTCCGGGGCGACACGCCAGCCGGCCCGCTCGCCCGCGCAGACCAGCACCCCGCGATCCACGAGCATGTGGACGATCTCCTCGACGAAGAAGGGATTGCCATCCGCCTTCTCCAGAATGCCCTCACGCAGACGTTCGGGCACGCCGCCGCCCGGCAGCAGCTCGTTGATCAACTGGCGCATATCGCCGCCAGTGAGCGCCTCGAGCGCGATCGTCACATAGTTGCACTTGCCACCGCCCCACTCGGGCCGCCGCTCCAATAACTCCGCGCGCGCGGTGCAGAGCAACAGCAGCGGAACGCCACTGGCCTTGGCCGCGACATATTCCAGCAGATCGAGCAGCGTGTCATCGGCCCAGTGAAGATCTTCAAAAAGCAGGATCAAGCCGGAGCCAGCCGCCAGCGCCTCGAAGAAGACCCGCCAGGCGCGCGGCAGCCCCTCCTGTAGTTGCCCGCTCTCGGTGGGGAGCAGCGCCTGGCGCCGCTCGACGGATTCGATCCCGATGGTGTGGCCCAGGTACGCAGCCACCAATTCGGGATCTTCGTCACGGCCCGCCGCGGCCAGGGTTGTGCGTACGCATTCCAGCAACTGAGCGCGCGCCGCCGCGGATGGCTCAGTGGCGGCGATATCGCAGTAAGAGCGCAGCATCTCCGCAAGCGGCCAGTAGGTGATGCCCTCGCCGTAGGGCGGGCAGCGCCCCTCTAGCACCAGCGGCTTGGCGCCCACCGCCACGGGAGCGCCACTCCCCCTGGCACGTGGCTTCTTGCGCGTGGTGCCCTTCGCCGTGACCTCGCCCACCATCGCCGCCTCGTACAGAAGAAGGGGTTCGGCGCCTAGTGCTCCCTCCACGAACTCATGGGCCAGGCGCGTCTTACCGATGCCAGGAGC
This sequence comes from Ktedonobacterales bacterium, assembly GCA_015478575.1. Taxonomy (GTDB): domain Bacteria; phylum Chloroflexota; class Ktedonobacteria; order Ktedonobacterales; family JADMIN01; genus JADMIN01. Next base: position 3,454 of record JADMIN010000367.1, read on the forward strand.
TCCCAGCAGCGTCACCAGGTGCGGGCGGCGCTCACGCATCACGCGCGTGGCGACCGCGCGCAAGATCTCCAGCTCGGCATCGCGCCCAATCAGCGAAGCGCGCATATTTTCTAGCCCGCGCGGGCGCATCACGGGAGCGGAACTGTGATCCACCATCGCCACCGCCTCCCAGATCTTGAGCGGGCGGGCCTTGCCACGCAGTGTGGTCGCCGGGAGGGCGTGATACTCCACCGTGCCGTGCGTGCCACGATAGGTGCGTGGGCCAACGAGGACGGCGCCAGGCATGGCGAGTTGTTGTAGGCGAGCGGCAACATTGACC
>JADMIN010000368.1 GCA_015478575.1 Ktedonobacterales bacterium
ATCGTCATCTGTGGGGCGTGCTCCGCCGCGGCGCGGATATGCTGATAGTAGGTCCGCTCGTCCTCGCCCTTGATGGCGTAGACGGGGATGCCCTCGTCATGCAGCAGCGAGGCCGCTACGTCATCCTGCGTGGAGAGGGGATTGCTGGCGCAGAGGACGAGGTCGGCGCCGCCAGCCTTGAGCGTGATGGCCAGGTTGGCGGTCTCGGAGGTGACGTGGAGACAGGCGGAGACGCGAATGCCCTTGAGCGGCTGCTCGCGGGTGAAGCGCTCGCGGATCAGCGCGAGCACGGGCATATCTTTCGCCGCCCAGGTGATGCGCGCCTTGCCGTGCGCCGCTAATGCGGGGTCTTTGATATCCCCGCGAATGCCAGAGGTCATAGCCATTATACTACTCCCTCCTCAGGTCTGAGGAGAACGGCCCAGCGAAGGCTTGCTCCGCTGTGGCCCACAAGCTGTACGGGTGTCTGAAGGGTGCGGGTCCGCCGCCGCCGGTAGGCGGCTCCCCGCGGGCGCGCCTCGCGCGCCGCTGTGGCATGCGTGGGTGTGCGCATGCCCGCCACCGCGTTCTCACTGCCGGGTGCTCCGCGATGCGCTCCTCCAGGCGCCAGCAAAGCGGAGGTCACGGCACTGGCGGCGGTCGGGGCTTTCCCCGCGACCGCGTGGCTCCGGCCAGGTATGTGACGCCGCGGAGGTGATTCGACCTCCGAGCGACGGCAAATGGGACTTGGTCTACGCCGCGACGCTGCTATTGGCTGTCGGCGCTCCTCTGGGGAACCCGTTCCCAGGAGGGCGGGGCCGCCACGCGCGGGCGAATGCGCGACGTGAGTCATGCTCGCCTCTCGCGCCGCGTCATACCGCCAGGTAGGGCGGGTACGGCTACAGGGTACACGCGCACATCTCAGGGTCGGGCTGAAGGGTGATGGCCTATGCGGCGAGAGATCCATACCCTTCTCCCTCCATCATACTCAGAGCGACCGCGCCGCGCGAAAGTTTCCCCTTTTGGGCCAGCGCGAGGCCGACGGAACGCGCGCGGGATAAGCGACCCGGCCCCATCACTGCTCGCTACTCCAGGTGCCCTCGAAATGCGTGTAGTCCACGAACTCGCGGTAACGTGCGGCGATCTCGCTGGGCGTCAATGCTTTCACGCGCGCGACACTGAAGTCTTCGCAGGCGAAGGAGCCGAGGATATTGCCATGCACCAGTGCGCGGCGATAGTCGAGGGCACTCAGCGGGTGCCCGGCGGTGATACGGCTCGACAAATAGCCCAGAAAGCCGCCCGCGAAGGCATCGCCCGCTCCCGTTGGGTCACGTACGTCTTCCAGCGGGTAGGCTGGCGCGGCGAAGAAGCGGCCATCCGCGCTGAAGAGGAGCGCGCCATATGACCCCTGCTTCACCACCAGCACCTTTGGCCCCAGCGAGAAGAGATGGCGCACGGCCGCGCGCAGGCTGGTGGTGCCGGCGTATTGGCGCGCCTCCTCCTCGGCGATTAGCACGATATCCACTTGGCGCAGCACGTCGGTCAGCGCGTCGCGCGCGGTCTCGATCCACAGATTCATCGTATCGAGCGCGATCAGGCGCGACGCGGGGGCGCCCACCGTCATCTGGCGCAGCACCTCGAGCTGGAGTTGTGGCTGGATGTTCGCGAGGAAGATGACCGCTGAGTCATGATAGGCGTCGGGAATATCTGGGCGGAAGTCGGCGAAGACGCCCAACTCGGTGAAGAGCGTGTCACGAGAATTCATATCCAGGTGGTAACGCCCACCCCAGCGGAAGGTCGCGCCGGACATGACCCGCAGGCCACGCAGGTCTACTCCCCGCGCCTGGAAGCTGGCCAGGAAGGGCGGAGGGAAATCTTCCCCCACGACCGCCACCAGGCGGACGGTATCATAGAGCGAGGCGGCCAGCGCGAAATAGGAGGCGGCGCCACCCTGTACGCTATCTACCGAGCCAAACGGCGTCTCGATGGTATCAATCGCGACCGAGCCGACGACCAATATCGCCACAAGTGCTCCTTTGCAGGTACGCGGTCTTCACGACGTGAGGCACGGAGCGCGCGGAGGACGTGGCGCCTCTGCTCATGCGCGCCAGCCTCCGCGTCACGTTCCCCGCATCATTTTGTACCGCATCCGTTCCATTATTTGTAACTGTCTTTGCCGCGCATGGATAACGCGAGCAGGAGGCAGTAGTGATGTGTCAGGCCTCAGCCCCGCTCGTGGCGTCAGGAGCCGCGGCCAGGCGATAGGGCGGGCGCGTGATGCCCGCTTCGGTGAGAATGGCGGTGATATAGCGCGCGGGCGTCACGTCGAACGCGGGATTCACCACGCGCACGCCCGCTGGCGCGATGGAGACGCCACCGATGCTCGTGACCTCCGCCGCCGCGCGCTCCTCGATGGGTATGGCCGCGCCATGCGCCAGCGTCGCGTCAATGGTCGAGCGCGGCGCGACTACGTAGAACGGCACGCCATGCGCGTGCGCTAGCACCGCTAGCCCGTAGGTGCCGATCTTGTTGGCGGTGTCGCCGTTGGCGGCGATGCGGTCGGCGCCGACGAAGACCGCGCGGATGCTCCCCTGCCCCAGGACATATCCCGCCATGCTGTCGGTGATGAGCGTCAGCGGAATGCCCGCGCGTCGCAGCTCCCAGGCGGTCAGCCGCGCACCTTGCAGCAGCGGGCGCGTCTCATCCACGTAGACGTGCAGGCGCTTGCCAGCGCGGTGCGCGGTGAAGATGGGGGCGAGCGCGGTGCCGATGCCCGCCGTGGCCAGCGCGCCGGCGTTGCAGTGCGTCAGCAGCGTATCCCCATCGGCGATCAGCGTCGCGCCGTGCTCGCCCAGCGCGCGGCAGGCGGCGGCATCCTCGGCGGCAATAGTATGTGCCTCTGCCAGCAGACGCGCTGGTAGTCCCGCCACGGCCGCTTGCGCTACGGTGCCGCCAGCGGCGAGAGCGGCCTCGGCGATGGCCAGCCCGCGCGCCAGCGCCCAGCCGAGGTTGACCGCGGTGGGCCGGGTGGCACGCAGCCGCGCGGCCACAGCGCGCAGCCGTGCCAGCGCCTCCTCTGGCGCGAGGGGCAGATCAGTACCGAGCGTCTCACGCGCGCCAAGCGCCAGCCCATACGCCGCCGCGACACCGAGCGCTGGCGCTCCCCGCACGCGCAGCGCGCGGATCGCCTCGGCGACCTCAGCCGCCCCAGCGCAGGTCAGCAGCTCTAGGTGCGCGGGCAGCCGCGTCTGGTCAATCAGCCGCAACGCCGCCGCCGTGGCATCCCACCACAGCGCGCGGGGAATGCCGTCGGCGGTGAAGGGGGCGTTCTCGGTCCGCTCCACCGCTGGGGCTGCTGCCTCGTCGTCTCGCCGCCTCACGGATGACCTCATAAAAAAGGCGGCTTCTCAATGAAGAGAAGCCGCACGCCGACCATCGCGAGCGATATGCCGCTCGTTGGGTAGGTCTCTGCGGCTCATCTTTCGGAGAATCGCTCCTCCGCCGGAATTAGCACCGCGCCAAGTGGGTCGCCACTTGCCGGTTGCTGGGTGTCATCGGGCCGTCCCCTCTACCCATCTGGATGAGCCGGGCCGCCGTAGCGACCGGGAGGCCGCGCGATCCGCGTAACGGATCGTGCATCGCCGCGGTCAGAATAGCATGTCATGCGCGCGCCGTCAAGCGGAAGAGTGATCGCGCGGCGCTCGCCGGTGTGCCGCGCGTCGGCGCACCGGCCAATGCACGCCCAGACGTGGGCACGCCCAGACGTGGGCACGCCCAGACGTGGGCACGCC
>JADMIN010000369.1 GCA_015478575.1 Ktedonobacterales bacterium
GGTATCTTCTACTCCTTCCAGCATCCCCTGGTACGCGGGCTGTTTGGGGCGCTCATCGGAGGCGGCCTCGGCGGAGCGGTGGCCGCGCAACTCCTCTTCTTTGGCGCCGCGGGCATCCTCGCTGTGCTCGCGCGGCTGCTGGGCGGTGATGGATCGTTCCGCGTCTCTAGTTACCTGCTCGCGCTCGTCTTTGGGCCACTGGCGGTGTTGGCGACCATCACGGGCATCGTGCCACTGCTTGGCAGTGTCGTGAGCGTCGCGGCCTCGCTCTACGGACTGGCGCTGGCGGTCATGGTGGCGATCTCGGCATACCGGCTCTCACTGGGCCGCGCGGTGGCGTCCGTGCTCGCTGGTCTGGCGCTGATCGCACTTGCCCTGTATCTGGCCGTCGGCATCGTTATCCTCTTCACTGTGAAGACATCCGGACTGCGCTGATCTTCTTGGCTGAGACTTTGCCCCGTTGTGGGTATGCCGTCTTGGCGCTCGCTGCCCCTCCCACCCGCTCCCCCCAGCGTATGGGGGAGCAGTGGCCCGCCCTCTCAGTCGGTGGAGGCTGGCGTGTCAGGAGCGGCCTCGGCGCCGGGGCCTATCTCACCCGCTTGTGTGGCTTCGTCCTCGGCGAAGATGCGGACGCGGTGGGGCTGATGCCGCATGCGGCGTGAGCGGTATTCGGCCAACGTGCGCACCTCACCACTCTCATTGTTGGCGGATGGGCGCTCTAGGCGCTCGCTCGCCAGGTCATGCGCCACCGCCTGCAAGAACCGCGCGACGTGGGTCAGTCGCGCGGGGAAACCCTGGGCGGAGAAGCGCTCAGCACCGGCCTGGCCGATGGCCACGAACTCGAAGGGTTGGCCAGCGAACGTATAGCTCACGTGCGTGATGGGCACGCGCATCAGGCGCACGACGCCAGAGAGGACGCGGCGCTCACGCCGCGGCGCATTCTGTTCGCCAGGCCACATGCGCGCCTGGGTCTGGGTTAGCTCACGCGCGGCGGACCAGACCATCTCAGGCACACCCGCTGGGGGGGTGAGTGCGACGCGCTCGGTCGGGCCTTCCCAGATGGTTTCACCGGTGGTGCGCTGGAGCGAGCGATGTGCAAGCCAGTCCGCTAGCTCAGGTGGGTCCAGTGGCAGCGTGCGCTCGGTGATGCGTGTGTCGAAGCGCCGCACCACTTCACGATGGCGCATGACGCGCCCCGTGGCGCCACAGGTTGGACATTCCGCGTGCCCGCTGCCCAGGCAGACATCACAGACGGCCTTGCCATTGGCGCAATTACATGGGACAGCGCCATCCACACAACTGGGACAGGGCATGGTCACGCCGGAGGCCGGCGCGATCGGTGCCCACTGCGCGGAAGGTGGTAGTGGCACGCCATGCTCCTGGCGCAGTCGCTCGGCGAAATCAGCTAATCGCCCGGCGGCGTCGTTGGCCAGCCGTTCGGCGTGGACCTGGAGATAGCTCTTGCCCGCGCGGGCTTGGCGCTCGGCGGCGGGATCGGCGATGGCCCCGCGCCCGCGACAGCGGCGGCAGGAGAGACGTGTGCGGCCATGGCATTTCGCGCAGGGCACGAGGCCGTTGCCTTCACAGGCGGCGCAGGCCTGATGGCCACTGCCATTGCACTTTTCGCAGACCGCCAGCACATCCGACTGTGGCAGGCGTTCGCGGCGCTCACCGGACTCGATATCAGGCACGGTGGGAAACGCATAATCCCAGACGGGAAGGATCGGCCCGGGTGCGCCCGGCTGGCCACCGCGATATGGCTCAGTGACATCAACGAGCGAGCGTGTCTCGCCGCGCTCACGCAGCTCCACATGCCAGACCGCGGCTTGTCGCAATGTGGTGACACCCATCGCCAGTGGCACCTCTGGATCCACCAGGAAATCCAGCGTGATCCAGCGGCGCGCCAGCGCGCGGGCACGCATCTCGTCGGCGGGTGGCACTCCGCTCGGGTCACGCCCGCCGATTTCCGCCGCTGGACTGGCCTGTGCCCAGAGGGTGGAAGCGTAGGTGATGACCTGGCGCACCCGCGCACCCAGATCACCAGTGGATTCGCGGAATATACGCACGGTCTCGCGGGCCTGGCGCTCGCGCTCGTCATGCTCTGTGGGCTGTGCTTCGTCGCGTGCTTCGGGCCGATCCTTGCCCTGCTCACCTCCCGGACTCACCCAATCATCAGCCACGGTTTATCTCCTTCTGTGAAGCTGTCGCGAACATGGGGGGACGCGGCGCGGATTGTCACTCGTCCGCGCGCTCAGGCACGAGGAAAGGTTGCGTTATGTATGACGCTCTATGCTGTTTACGCCTCACGCCCCCGCGCGGTTGCGCACGCCGGTCTGAATGCGGCGGTGGCGTGGCGCCTGGTGGTACGGGCGCCGCTGGCGGTGCGAGCGTCACCTCTGCCTCGAAGATGGAGGCGCGCGTGATGGTCAGGCCGGCGCGCGCGGCCAATGCCTCTGTCGCCTCTTCGGTGATGTCGTGGAGGGTATCTTCCTCGGTGGCTAGGCGCTGGCGCAGGTCGGCCAGAGACAACCGGCCATTCGGCGCCACCTCGACCCATGCGCGTAGGCGTGCCAGTACGTCCGCGTACCAAGGCGCGGCGCACAGGCCGAGGCCATCGCTCCAGACCGGCGCATCCACGTCCCTCGCCGCGCTCAGGCGCCGCAGTGCCTCGGCCAGCTCGGTGCGCGTGTAGCACCGCAAGAGCGCCATCGCCGCCGCGACGGGGACGCGCCCCCGTGCCTCGACCTCCACGCGAATACGGGGGCTATCAAGGGCGGCCAGGCGGCGGGCGAAGTCGTTGTAGGCGCGGTCCAGCAGCGCGAGGAGGGCCTGCGCACTCACGGCATCCTCATACTCTAGCAGCGGGAAGCTCGCGCCTAGCGCGGTAAGCTCGGCCCGCGCGGCGATGGGCGCGGCGAGGACGAGATCCACCCGTCCGCGCAACGTGGCGAGCTTGCGTGCCTTGCGCTCGCGATAGCCGGGGCGCCAGTAGCCGACAAGCTCCAGGTAGACGCGCCGTGAGCCACGGGTGAGCGCGAAGTCGGGGATGAGAATGACGCCATCGGCCAGCAGTGGCTCTGGCTCACGCTCCATATGCCAGCCATGCGCTTCGCCGATGGCCTCTAGCGCGCGGAAGTCGGCGAAGAGATGGGCTTCTAGCGAACTATCGAAATCGGTCGCGGGCAGTGTGACGGAACGCCGCGCTGGCGTGCTCGTGGCGGCGGATGGCTCACGTCGCGCCTGAGGGGCGGCCACGCCCTGAGCGTCGCCTGTGTCGTTTACGCTGCTCTCGCCTCTGTTGCTCTCGCCTCTGTTGCCCTCGCCCACGTCGCCCTCGGCACCCTCCTCGCTAGTGGTGTCGGGGAGGGCAGCGATGGTGGCGTCATCGAGCGCGCGCAGCAACTTGAGGAGGTGGCCATCTAGGGTGAAGAGCAGCGGGCGCCCGTGGAGATAGACGCGCGCGCTGCCCTGAAGCCCGTTACGGGCGAGCGCGGCGGCGCGCGCGCGCGCCTCGCCCATGACTTGGCGGCGGTAGCCCAGGAGGGCACGGCAGAGGCGGGTCAGGCGCTCGCCATACTGGTTGGGCGCGCCCATGACTTCTTGCGGTCCGTAGAGGGTGATGCGGAGCGCGCGGCCATAGGCCGCGAGGGGCGTGGGCGCGGTGGCATATGGTGCCTGTGGCTCGGCCACGCTCGCCAGCGGGAGCGCCTCACCCTCTCGCCAGGTATCAGCGCTCTGCCACCCAGTGTCGCTT
>JADMIN010000370.1 GCA_015478575.1 Ktedonobacterales bacterium
ATCTTGGGCTGGTCACGACGGTCCTGGTGGGGGTCGCGTGGCTGACCAATCTCAAAGCCAAGCCACTAGCTACCGAGTTTGGTGGAGGACTGACGCTCTTGGGGGTTGGCATCGCCGTCATCCACTATCGCCACCAGCAGCGTGGGGGGGAGTCGCCCGTCTTTGTGCCGATGCGTCTGTTGCATTCCATCCCGAACTCGCTCCTGGTGTTGCTGCCCTCTGAGGACCCGCACAATCGCCAGGTCATTCAGGCGGCTTTGGCCAGCGCCAGCGGTCGCCCAGTCGTCTTCCTCTGTCTGGGTCCGCGCCCGGAGCAGAATCTGCGCATGATGCAGTTCGCTGACCCCTATCTGGCGGATAAAGCCGCACAGCATACGCTCTCGTTGGCACGGCACCTCGCCGATAGGGCGAAGATTCCCGCGTACTACGTCTATCGTGTCGGCGGCGCGCAGTCGGTTTCTGATGTCTGGCGCATCATCCAGCCGGATGAGCTGATTGCCACCGCGGAAGTGGCGCGCAAGTATGCGCGCGAGATCGCACCGGAGTATGTGCGTTACCAATTGGCGCATGGCGTGAAGGTGGAGCATCGGGTGCGGCGCCACCGGCCCCTGGCGAACAAGACGAGCAGTATCGCCGATGGTCTGGCGGATATCACGAAATCGCTCCCACGACCCGCGCTCACTGGCAAGGGCGGCGCGCCAGATGCGTCCGCACCCCTTGAACCAACGGAGCATATACCCGAGGACCGCGCCGATCAGAAGCCGGACCAGAAGCCGGACCAGAAGCCGAAGAGTGGAGAGGCGACGCCAGATACCAGCAGCGACGACTGGATCTGGACGGGTACCGATCTGGTCCGCCGAGAGTGCGAGCCGCGTGAGGAGCCTGACGAGCAGCCTGACGAGGAATAGGTGCGGCGCGTCTCGGGGGGCAGGGAGGGGTGAGAGAGGGGCGGATAGGCGCTACGGAGGGCGTGGCCGCCTGGGCACACGCGGGACGAGCAGCGCGGGGACGAGCAGCGCGGGGACGAGCAGCGCGGGGACGAGCAGCGCGGGGACGAGCAGCGCGCGGGAGAACGTTGCCCGCCGCTCGTCTCCGCTCGCGCTGAGCAACATCCTGCTCAGGCGGGGGCCATTATGCCTCGGCCACTGGTGCGCGTGCGATGCCGAGGAGCCGCCGCACGTGCCAGGTCGCGGTGGTGGCGTCGTCGCCGAGATACATGCCGATGACCTTGCGTTGCAGTTCGGGATGGCGTGAGAAGGCGGGGCCACCAAAGGCGAAAACAGGGCTGGGCGCCGGGATCTGCTGAATCTCTTTGGCGATGCGGCTCAATGCGCGCACACGCTGGGCGGATGTGATGGTGAGCGCGACCAACGCCGGGCGCCGGGCGCGGGCCTCCTGCACTAGGCTCGGCCCATCCACATCGGGGCCGAGGTAGATCACACGCAAGCCGGCGATGCGCCAGAAGGTGGCCAGCATCAGCGCGCCAATATCCCGCGGCTCGTGGGGGCCACAGCCGACAAAGATCATGGGCATATCTGGTCGCTCGTGCGCCGCGTGAAAGTGGGAGAAGAGGAAGCCACGGATGTAGTTGAGGGCGAAACGCTCTTCGGGCATGGTGATCTCACGGTGCGCCCAGAGGTCTCCGATGCGGTTGAGCGCGGGCTGCAGCAGGCTGACACAGACGCCTTCGACCGAGCTTACCGCCAGCGCCTCGCTCACGATCTGGTTGGCGCTCGCGGAGTCGAGCGCGCCAAACGCCCGCAACAGCGGTTGCATGAGGGCGCGGGGATTGGCTGCTGTGGGGCCGCTGGCGCGTCGCGGCCGCAGCGTTTCGGGCGCGTCGGCCATCGTCTGTGGGCCTGATGGGCCGCCCACAAGGCTCTCTGGTCCGCGCGGGAGTGCTCGGCCCCTGTCCCCGCCGCCGGGAGGCGCTTCTCTCGTCTCATACTGGCCACGCCGCCCAAACGCGCTGTGGCGGAGCGGCTCGGTGTTGATCCGCGCGCGATACCCACCGCGCTCCGTGGGGGCAGCCGACCCAGACGTTGGCGCGTGGGGCGCTCGGTCATCCAACCGGTCTTGCGCCGCGAGCAGCAGGGTGATCGCCTCGCTCGGTTGTATGCCGCTCAGGATGCGGTCGCGTATCCAGACGAGCGCCACCAGATCACGCTCGGAGTAGCGGTAAGCCGTATCGGCCTCGTCGCTGGCGCGCGCCGCCGTGGGCATGCCGAGCTGCTGTTCCCAGGAGAGGAGCGTCATGCGCCGCACGCCCAGGACATGTACGACGGTCGCCAGTTCGTAGCGTGGCGTACTGTCAATCGCGGATAACCGTGGCGGGGCCGTGGCCTCGCCGCTGGGCCGCTGATGACGGCTGGTGTCATCACCACCGCTGTGTAGCGTTGAACCCATGCTCTCTCTCCTCGATCACGCGGAGGGTACCGCGCGTGGTCAGCGTCGTCCACGCGGACGTCACGCCGGGCCGTGTTCCGGACCGCCAGAAGATCGCCACACGGAGCGGTTCGCGCTGGAGTGTGTGCGAGCGTCACCATACGAGCGCCCCCGCGCGAGCGAAGCCAGCGGCTAGCGCGGGGGCGATGCCACGCCAGAGGGAAGGGATTGGCGCAGGCGCTCTAGGGCGGTAATGGTATCATACCAGTCTTGCGCCGCCAGAGCCGCCCACTGGCTCATATGGGCGGGTGGTGGTGGTCCGCTGGAAGGCGCCGCGGGTTCCTGTGTGCCGCGTGCGAGGGCGTATTGGCCATGTGCCCAGGCGAGGTCGCTCTCCAGCGATGCATCCTCCCGCGCGTCCATTGCCCGCAGACGGGTGATGCCTGTGAGGAGACCGTGAAACGCTGGGCTGACGTCTAGCACGTGGTTCTGCGCGACATCGCCCTGCCAGGCCGAGGACAACTCGTATAGCCCCTGATAGAGGGCGCGCGCTGGCACGACTCCCGCGGGGGGTAGGGTGTTCAGCGCGTGGAGCGTGAAGGCCATCTGCTCGCAGATGGCCTCGACCGACGCGGCCAGATGGGTCTCAACCACATGCCGGTAGGCATAGCCGCAGCGGCGCAGGCGCACCTCTAACGCTTCGCCCGCGAGGGCGTAGCCAGGAAATGCGGGCCACCAGACATCATCGAACTCACCCACCGAGCGCAGATCTGGATAGCCGGCCTCAAGCCCGGCTAAAAAGCCCTGGACCGCGACCTCCAGTGAAGAGGCGACGCGGCAGAGTCGGCGTGCCGCCGCTTCGAGCTGGAGAAGAAAGATCTCGCCCTGGGCACGCGAGGCGAGAGTTCCGGGGAAGCGCTGAACGAGCACGAGGAAGAACTCCGCTTCGACGCCCGCCTCACCCAGGGCCTGGGCCAACGCCGAACGTGCCTCGGTTGGAACACACGCCACCCGCAGCCCAGCATGCAGCCGCCAATCCCAGTTGGCTTCCACCACCGCTGACGGCCCCTGAGAGAACCGTACCGCTCCCTGTGGTGGCGCGCTCTGGTGTCTATCCGCTCCTCGGCTTTGCCGCATCGTGCCACCCTCCACCATCGCGCGCTCGCTCGCGCATGAGGCGACCCTCGCTCGCGGCAAGATTGTACGTGATCGTGCGGTCGAAGGCAAGCCAAGAGGACCATGGGACCATGCGGATTCTTGGTCGCATCTGCGCAAGCTTGACAGAAGCGCATGAGGCGTCTAGAATACGTCACTGAGGGAGCGTGACGCTCGCGCAATGGCGCGCGGGAAGGATGGACGAGCATGAGG
>JADMIN010000371.1 GCA_015478575.1 Ktedonobacterales bacterium
GATCTGGCAGCAGCGCCTTGATCTTCGCCACAGCGGGCAGTTCGAACGATGAGACGAGGACGCGCGCCCGCAGCGGCGCCTCCAGCGCGTCAAGGACCGGCGCGACCGCTTCCGCTGTGCCAAGAACCTCCTCGAGTGATTCGCCTTTCAGTTCTAGGTTGAGGGCGCCGCCGCGCGCCCGCGCCAGCGCCAGTGTTTCCTCCAGTGTCGGGATGCCCTGGGGAAGACGCCAGCGCCGCCCAGCATCCAGCGCGCGCAACTGCGCGAAGGTATGGGTGGCGACAAGGCCCACACCGTTGGTTGTGCGGTTGAGCGTGCCATCATGGATGATGACAAGGTGTCCATCTTTGCTGCGCCGCACGTCGCACTCGATGCCTTCAGCGCCCAGATCGAAGGCCAGCGCGAACGCGAGCAGTGTATTCTCTGGCGCGTGGGCGCGCGCGCCCCGATGCGCATAGCAAATGGGGCGCCGCGCGAGCGCGTGAGCGGCAGCGGCGCATATCCGCGGATTGGCCTCCATACATATACCTCCCTCATGTTCCTCCTTCACTCCGCGATGCTAACACACCGGTCCACGCCCCGCCAAGCGCATGCGGAAGGCGAGATCGTGGCGCAATGGTGGGCCGCATGGTGGACGCTCACGCGCGGTGGTTGGTACAATGTGCCGATGGAACGCGCAGGATAACCCTTCCCGCCGCACCGGCTCGCCGGGAGAGCGGCGCACGAGCGCACGAGACGTGGCCGCCTACGCTGAATGAGCGGCGAGATCGCCGCGTGATATCTTTCGCCGCGTGATGTGAAACGAGAGAAAGGATATGCCAAGATGCGCAGCAAGGTGACTGTCGTCGGAGCCGGCAACGTGGGCGCGACGCTGGGCCAGCGCGTCGCTGAGCGCGACTATGCCGATGTGGTGCTGGTAGATGTCATTCCTGATATGCCACAGGGCAAGGCGCTCGACATTTTAGAGGCTGGCCCGGTGCTGGGCTACGACTCGCTGGTCATCGGCACCAACGGCTATGAGGAGACCGCCGACTCGGATATCGTCGTCATTACCTCAGGTATCGCGCGCAAGCCGGGCATGAGCCGCGATGATCTGATCCGCACCAACCAGGGCATCGTGACACAGGTGACGCGGGAGATTGTGCGGCGCTCGCCCAACACGATCCTAATCTGCGTGACCAATCCACTGGACGCGATGGTGCAGCTCGCCTACAGCGTCAGTGGCCTCCCAAAACAGCGCGTGCTGGGCATGGCGGGCGTGCTGGATACCGCGCGTTTCCGCACATTCATTGCGCAGGCGCTTGGTGTCTCAGTGCGCGACGTGCAGGCGTTCGTGCTGGGCGGCCACGGCGACACGATGGTGCCCCTCTCGCGCCTTTCCTCGGTGGCGGGCGTGCCGCTGCCCAAGCTGCTCTCAGCCGAGAAGTTGGCAGAGATCGAGCAGCGCACCGCCAACGGCGGCGCGGAGATCGTCAATCTGCTCAAGCAGGGTAGTGCATATTACGCACCGTCGGCTTCGGTGCTCCAGATGATTGACGCGATCCTGCTGGATAAGCGGATGATTATGCCTTGCTCAGTATATTTGGAGGGCGAGTACGGTATTTCCGGCCTCTTTGTGGGTGTGCCCGCGAAGCTCGGCGCGCGCGGCGTCGAGGAGATCATCCAATTTGAGTTGCTGCCAGAGGAACGGGCCGCACTCCAGCGATCCGCCGACACTGTGAAGGAGCTGGTTGGTGTGATGGGCATCTGAGCCTGCCTTCCCAACTCCGTCGCAACCGAAAGCTGCGTTCGGTTGGCAATCCGGCACGCCACAACGCGCCCCGGACATCCGTGCGGTGATCAAGTATGGCCACGGGGCGCCTATTGAAGGTCGTGATTCGTGTCATACGCCGTGCTTGTGATCAGCGAGGACTTCAGCGATTGTGCGTCTGGCGCTGGCCGCGATCACAGGGCTGGTGTTCTGGTAGTAGGGGAGGGCGATCAGCCCGATGGACAGCGCCCAGCCGCGACCTCGCGCCCAAGTCGCGTCATCAACCGGTAGCGCTGCGCGGAAGTCATCCCGGGTGTCGGCGGAGAGGAGATTCCACGCGACGATCACGTCGCAGGCAGGATCGCCCACGCCCAGACACCCGAAATCAATGACGGCGCTGAGTCGGCCCCGCACAGCGAGCAAGTTCCCCGATTGCAGGTCTCCGTGAATCCAGACGGGCGGGCCGTGCCATGCGGGCGCCTGGAGGGCCGCTTCCCACGCCGCGGTCACCGCGTCGGTATCGAGCATGCCGTGCAGGGTTGCGATCGCGGCGCGAGTAGGAGCGTCTCGTGTGGAGAGCGGCACGCCACGGGAAGAGTTGGGTGGCCCAGGGGGCGGTCCGCCCATGGGGGCGATCCGCCGCAAGGCAGCTATGAAGAGTGCTAGATCACGCGCCGCTTGGCCTGGATCGGCGATGCGCTCGATGGTCGCGTTCTCGCCTTCGAGCCACCGGTAGACGGACCACTGCCAGGGGTAGCCCTCGCCTGGTGTCCCCTTCGCGAGCGGGACCGGGATGGCAAGCGGGAGGAGCGGGGCAAGTCTCGGCAGCCACTGGTGCTCTTTGTCCACTTGCCCGATGGCCCAGTCTATGCGGGGAAGTCGCACAGCCATATCCTCGCCCAGCCGATAGATCGCGTTATCGGTCCCAGCGGAGTGGACCGGCGCGATGGGCAGGTCTGCCCACCGTGGAAACTGCGCCGCGAGCAACCGTCGCACGAGAGATGCGTCGGTGTCCACCTCGGCGACATGCATTTTACCCGCGGGCATGCGCATCTCCTTGAACTGGCATGAAGTCGCGGTACGACGCAAACGAAACGGCTGCGCGGCGGACCCTCTTGATGGTGAGTAGCGCGTTCGCCCGCGTGCCGTGCGCCCGCCACAGCCGGGAGGAGCCGAACAGCTTCACCACGACATCGTCGTACACGGCCTCAATACGCGGGGAACGCTTGGCCGGCGGGGTAGAACGGCTCCCGCTCGCCGCGGAAGGCGACCGTGCAGTTGGCCACCGCGCCGGGCCGCAGCTCGGTGACTCGACCCGCGGCGGCGAGCGACGCCAGCGTCGTCCCTCCCAAGAAGACCGCGCCCAACTCGGTCGCTGACAACCGCACATCGGCACGGGTCTGTGTGCGCTCACACGTGACCGCGTCACCATCGGCATACAACTGGTAGCGCCCGGCGTTCCATGGACAGAAGGTATCTTCGACCGCGAAGACCACATCCAGCGGCGTTGCGTAACGGCGCGCCGCCAGTGCCCGGTCAACGTCAACCAGCCGCACCCACAGGTTGTCAAGCACGGTCGAGCGCACCGCTCGCGCGTCAACCAGCAAGTGCGGCAGCGGCTCATCAATCGCGCCATCGTAGGTGATCCAAGGAAACAGGTCAATGTCACTGAGGAAGCGCCACACCGCCGCGTACGCCTGCCGTGTCGTCGCCGCCAGTTCCTTGACTCGCACCGTGTTTCTATTGTTGCCAGAGTCGTCTATCTCGCCCTTGAGTCGGTAGATCGCGTACCCGGTGATCCCACCGCCCGGCTCCTCGTGAATGGCGAAGCGCAGCGACGTCGCCTCCTGGCGCACGTGCTCCTCATCGTAGAGACGGGCATTCCAAAACTTGCCTGGCCGGTCGAGCCAGCCCACCGAGTCCATGCGGACCGTGTCATAGACTCTCTCCATCAGCGGGCGAG
>JADMIN010000372.1 GCA_015478575.1 Ktedonobacterales bacterium
TCCCACGCGCGTCTCCGCGTATAACGCTCCCCCCGACGTGCCGCCCATGCCCCCACGGCCACCCCAGCCCGCCCTCTCACGCCGCGCCGTGCTGATCGGCGCCGGCGCGGGCGCGCTGGGCCTGGGAGCGGTCGGAGCGGGCGTGGGCTACATGCTCACGCGCCGCGCCAGTGTGCCCAATGTCTTCGCCAGCGACGCCGAGCAGATCAATCACCTGCTGCGCCGCGCTGGCTTCGGCCCCGCGCCAAGCGACATCGGCGTCTATCTGGATGCCGGCGTCCAGGGCGCGATTGATCGTCTGGTGAATTACGCCTCTGTGACCGATGATCTCGACTCCCGGCTGAGCGCCATTGCGCTCGATTTCAACAAGCCACAGGATCTCATCCGCTGGTTCCTGCTGCGCATGATCTATTCCAAGCGACCGCTTGAAGAGAAGATGACCCTCTTCTGGTCCGGTGTGTTGACGAGCAGCTTCCGCAAGGTCGGCAAGCGCGTCAACTATCTCAAGCAGCAGAATGACCTGCTGCGCGCGAACGCGATGGGTCGCTTCGATGACCTGATCCGGGCCATCAGCACAGACCCGGCGATGCTCTGGTGGCTCGACGGTCGCGTCAATACGGGCGAGAAGCCCAACGAGAACTACTCGCGCGAGTTGATGGAGCTTTTCACCCTTGGCATCGTTGATGCCAAAGGCACCCCCAACTACACACAGAATGACGTACATGCGGGCGCGCTGGCGCTCGCCGGCTGGACCATCGTGAACGGCAAGGGCGTACTCGTGCCCCGCCGACAATACACCGGCACGGTAACGTACCTGGGCCACTCCGGCAAGCTGGGCCTAGATGACGTGGTGAAGATTGTCTGTGCGCATCCCGCCACCGCGCGCCACATCGCCTGGCGCATGTGGAACTTCTTCGCCTATCCCACCACGCTCAGCGATAGCGTGCTCCAGCCGATGGTTGACGCCTACAACAGCAACGACCACAGCATCCGCGCGATGGTGCGGGCAATGCTGACCTCATCGGCCTTCCTCGGCGACAAGACCTACCGAGCGCGCATCAAGAGTCCAACCGAATTCATCGTTGGCGCGGTGCGTGGCCTGGGACTGGAGCTAACCGCCGATGGCATCCCCCAGGTGATGGGACCGATGGGCCAGATCCCTTTCGATCCGCCGGATGTCGCTGGCTGGCCAGGCGACCAAGATAGCGCTGGCTGGCTCTCCACCCAGGCGTGGATGTCGCGGGTGAACTTCACCAACCTGCTCGTGGCCGCGGCCACCGGCACGCCGCTCAGCGGCACCCGGCGCCAGGGCACCCCCACGGTGAGCGGCGGCAACGCGGTGCAGCAGACGATTGACGCGCGCCAAATCGCCAGCGTATCCGACCTCTTGAACTACTTCGTCGCGGCACTGGTGGATAACCAACTCGCCGATGACCGCCGCGCGATCCTACGGGACACGCTCACCCAGGCACCCACCGGCGGGGCGTCACTCACCCTGAGCGGCGGCGCGAAGATTTCAGCGGCGGGGGTGCGCCAGGCGCTTTACCTGCTGATGTCCATGCCCGAATACCAGATGAACTGAGGGGAGTCTCATGTTTCTCACCCGCAGAGCAATGATCCGCGATGGGCTGCTGGCCGTGAGCGCTGGCATGGTTATGCCATCAGTCTTCGCGCGCGCCGTGCGCGCCGCTGGCAATACCGCCCAGGAGGGGTCCGCCTGGGCGCGCCAGGCCCAGAGCAACATCCTGATCGTCGTGCAGATGGCCGGCGGCAACGACGGCCTGAACACCCTCGTGCCCTATACCGACGGCCACTACCACTCCGCCCGCCCGACCCTCGGCATCCAGCAGAGCGACCTCGCCTTCACCTTCAATGAACGGCTAGGCGCGCACGCTGGTCTGAAGGCCCTGCAACCTCTCTGGCAGCAAGGCAAGCTCGCGGTGGTGGAGGGCGTAGGCTACCCCAACCCCAACCTCTCGCACTTCGCCTCGATGGATATCTGGCAGACGCTCGACCTCAATGGCCAGGGCGGCCAAGGCTGGCTCGGCAAGTACGTCGCCGGGCTGGTGGATAAGGACGGGCATCCCTTCCAATCGCTCTCGGTGGGGGCGACCCTGCCCACCGCGCTGCGCGCGCTGAACGCCGACGTGCCGACGGTAGCCGACCCCAAGGGCTATCGCCTGATGCCCGATCCCGCGGCTCCGGCCCAGCAGGGCCAGGTGAGCGCGGCGGACGCGCGTGTGCAGGCACTCCTCAAACTCTACAACACCTATCCGCGCTCGGCACCCTATGCCGCGCTGCTCGATATGACGGCGCAAAGCGCGGTCACCGGCTCGAAGAGCCTTGATCAGGCAGCCTCACAATACCAGCCCAAGGGCAGCTACGACGCCGCTTCGAGCTTCCAGAAGGGCTTGCAAGTGTTGGCGGAGGTGATCGTGCAGGGGCTGGGGCTGCGCGTGGGCTACGTGACCCTTGGCGGCTTCGATACGCACGCCGCCCAGGCCGATACGCAGACCAAACTGCTCACCGATCTGGCGGGCGGGCTGACCGCCTTCTACCAGGACCTCGCCGCGCACGGCGTCGCGGAGAACGTGGTGGTGATGACCTGGTCGGAATTCGGCCGGCGGGTGGAGGAGAATGCCAGCGCGGGCACCGACCACGGCACAGCGGCGCCGCTCTTCATCCTCGGCAACGCGGTGCGGGGGGGCATTTACGGTGAGCCGCCTGACCTGAGCAATCTAGACCCCTACGGCAACCTAAAGTTCACCACCGATTTCCGCTCGGTCTATGCGACGGTGCTGGATCGCTGGCTCGGCGCCCCCAGCACCGCCGTCCTAGGCGGCAGCTTTGGCGACCAGAGCTTTCTGCCGAGCGTATAAGGCGTGCTCGCGACGGGGAACAGGGCGGAAGACGGCATTCCAGGTGACGCATGGAGCCGAGCGCGTCACCTGGAACCCGAACGTTGGGCACGGAACGTTGGTGCGCGGCGGACACATCCGCTACGCCTGCCCCCCCGCGGTCAATCGCTCGAAGCGCGCGATGTCGCCACGGATGATGTCGAGGCTGGCGCGCCAGAAGTCCGGCGTGCGAATATCAATGCCGAAGCGCGCGGCGAGCGTCGCCGCGTCGGCCAGCCCAGTGGAGGCCAGCAGTTCATCATAGCTGCGCCGAAAGCCTTCCGGATCCTGCTGGTAGCGCGCATAGAGGCCCAGCCCAAAGAGCAACCCGAACATATACGGGAAGTTATAGTAGGAGAGGCCCGCGCTGTAATAGTGGCCTTTCACCGCCCACATGGTGGGGTGGAGCACCTGCTGATCTAGCCCGTCGCCGTAGGTCTGGCGCTGGGCATCGAGCATCAGCTCATTCAACTCCTCGATCGAAAGCTCGCGCTGCCGCCGCCGCTCAAAGACGCCCTGCTCGAAGAGGAAGCGGCTCGTGATATCCACCACCACCTGGCAATCGCCCTGGAGCGAGGCTTCAAGGATCTCCAGTTGCTCTTGGGCGCTGGCCTGCTGGAGGGCTGCCTGGCGCACGATGGTCTCGCAGAAGATACTCGCTGTCTCCGCCAGCGTCATCGGCGTGTCGCGCTGCAAGGGTGTGCGCCCGGCAAGGTTGAGGTTGTGGTAGCCATGCCCCAGTTCGTGGGCCAGCGTGCTCATGCCACCAAATGATGGCTTGAAGTTCGCCAGCACACGGGACTCATC
>JADMIN010000373.1 GCA_015478575.1 Ktedonobacterales bacterium
CGGTAAATCTCCTCGCAGGTGAGCACTTTGCCCCGTCTATCATAGGAGTTGGTGACCGGCACAATATTGAGGGCCTTGAGATGCGCCTTGAGGGTATTGGGCGTGACGCCAAGATCGGCGGCGACCTGCGTGAGTGTCTTGCGGCACTCGCTCATGGCCGCGTCTCCCTTCCATTGGGCCTCTCTCGAGAAGCCATACGCCCATCATTCCCTTTACTAAATCAGCATTATAGCCGCAAAATAGAGCAGTGTAAAGCGCAAGATACACGCAACCGCCCTCGCTCATAGGCTGCGAGCGAGGGCAAATGGCAGGGCGGGTGTCACGCTCCGAGCGCGCGGTCGAGGTCGCGCAGGAGGGCCTCACTATCCTCGATGCCGACGGAGAGACGGATGAGGCTGGGCGAGATGCCCGCCGCGGCACGCTCCTCATCGGATTGATGGGTATGGATCATCGAGGCCGGATGCGTGATGAGCGTCTCCACGCCCCCCAGGCTGACGGCCAGCAGGCAGAGCTTCGTTCGCCCGATGGCGCGATAGGCGGCGTCATAGCCGCCGCGCATCTCGAAGGCGAGCATACCGCCGAAGCCGCCAGGCATCTGCTGGCAGGCCAGCGCGTGCTGGGGATGCGAGGCCAGCCCAGGATAGTAGACGCGCTCCACGGCGGCGTGCCCTTCCAGGAAGCGCGCGACGGCCAACCCGTTGGCGTTGTGCGCCGCCATGCGCAGCCCGTACGTGTTCAGGCCCCGGCGCAGCAGCCACGCCTCGAAAGGATGCAGCATCGGCCCATGGACGCGCGCGTACTCCCATGCGCTCTCGATCAGCCGCCGCGCGCCAACCAAGACCCCCGCCGTCACGTCGGCATGGCCGTTGAGATACTTGGTGGCGCTGTGAATCACCAGATCATAGCCCAGGTCGAGGGGATGCTGATTATAGGCCGAGGCAAACGTGTTGTCGGTGATGGCCAGCGCGCCCGCCGTGTGTGCGATCTCCGCGGTGGCGCGCAGGTCGGTCAGGTCCATCGTGGGATTAGTCGGCGACTCGGTGTAGACCACGCGCGTGTTGGGCTGGATTGCCCGCGCGAAAGCCTCAGTGTCGCGCTGATCCACCTGCGTCACCGCGATACCATAGCCTGGGAGTGTCGTGGTGAGCAGCGTCATGGTGCCGGTATAGTGTGTGCGCTGCGCGACGATGTGGTCGCCCGCGCGCAGGTTCGAGAGCAGCGCCGTGGCGATCGCCGCCATGCCAGAGCCGACGGCCAGCGCGGCTTCGCTCCCCTCCAGCGCGGCCAGCAAGAGTTCCACCTGCCGCGTGTTAGGCGAGCCATAGCGGCTATAGTAGTGATCGGGGGCGACCGCGGCGGCCAGCGCGGCGCCCTCCTCTGGCGTGCCCACGAGGAAGGTGCTAGTCTGGTAGATCGGCGGCGAGACAGCGGTGGTCTCGTTGGCCGCCCGCGCACTGTGGATCATGCGTGTGCGCATGCCATAGGTCGGCTCGTGTTCGTCCATTGGACTCGCTCTCATGAGGAAACGGCGGCGCCTTATTCGATTTGGCCGAGCTGGCGCAGCAGGGTAACATTGTCGTAGTAGAGGCGGGCGCGGTGAATCTGGCCCTCGCTGATCTCATAGACGCCCATCATCGGGAGGGCCACCTCGCGCCCCGTCGGCGCGATGCCCATCAGCTCGCCGATGTGCCTGCCGCGGAAGGTGAACTCCAAGAAGCCCAGGCCGCGCGCTTCATCCGCCGCGATGGAGAGTGGGTCGTTGCGCGCCTCAGCGAACGCCTCGTGATAGAAGAGGCGCATCAGGCCCTCGATGGCGGCACGCCCCTGGAGCGGCTGCGGTAGCGCCTGCACAAGCAAGATGGCATCCTCGGCGAGCGCGGTCTGGGCATCCTGCCCCTGGGCATAGTCCTCGAGTATCTGGCGGATGGTTTGGTCGGTCACGCACGCCCTTCCTTCCTCGCACATGGCGCGCCGCGTGCCCAGGGTTTCTTCGGCTGGCTCCACGCGCGCGAAAGCGCCTGCGCGCATTCTATCATGTCGCGGCGGGGGGCGGTTCTGCCCGCCGTGTGCAGCGAAGAGGGCAGAGTCTCATCTGGCGAGCCAGCGTCCTGCCGACTCATCAGATGGCGGGGTAGGCGCACGCTGGAGAAGGGGGACCTCACCAACGAACGCCCGATATCCATCAGACACACCTTGCCCGGCGGGCAAGAGAACGGAGCCGCCGCTGCCCGTGCTCCCGGCTGGTGGGCACATGGCCCGCACCTGGCAGGCTCCACCCTGGTCGGGCAGACGACGACTTCGGGCCTTTTCGGCATCCTTGCCACGAGCGTCCTTGCATCCCTACCGGCGGCGTGTGTGGCTCCGCCAAGCGTTCTCGCGAACCGGCTGGCACCGTCTCGTGCCCTGGGACGAAGGAGAACTGTTACATGTTCCGTGCCACCGCTCCAGCCAATGGGCTGGGTACAGAGCGGCTTCCTCCGGCCTTTCCTCATACGCCGTTCTGTTCTAGAGATGAGCCGTAGAGATGAGCGCGACAATGGCATCATGCGGCGCGATCTTGAGGTGGCCTGTCCGGATACCGCATAACGCACCTCCCGGCGGGCTGCCGCGCCATCCCATAATCGCGCGAAAATAGCTCGCATTGTGGCATGATCCTTGATGCCTGTGAACACATGCCATGTCAGAGATGGTACGGGCGAAGGGTACCAGCGGCTCGCCCACTCTCACCGCACACGCCCAATACCAGGTGTGGGGCAAGCGTTGGTGTCTCGCCAAGTGCGCCCCACCGGGCAGAACTCGCGTGCTTCCGGGCGCGCCGTGCCCCAACGGAGTATGACCGGCTCCTGTTGCGGGCTGGTGCTCGACCGGGACGGCAACGAGAAATATGCACGGGCGCGGGCAGCGCTCGCGGGAATGAACCGAGGCCCCCGCCGCCCTTGGAGGCGTGCGGAGAGCCAGATGCTGATGCCACAGCATTGGGGAGGGCGCATGGACGAAGTGACCGCGACCGAGGCCGCTACACTGACCGGCCTCTCAGAGCGCACGATCCGCCGCAAGATCGCCTCCGGCGTGCTTCGGGCACGCCGGGTGGCGCCGAATCGCTACGCCATCAAAGTGCGCGACCTGCCCATCCAGGGGCGGGCCGATGACCTCGCCATGCGGATGGAGGCGCTGGAGCATCGCGTGCGCCTGCTGGAGCTGCGGCTGAACGAGGTGCTGGTGCGGCGGGAAGGGACGCCCACCCTCTCTGAGAGCATCCTCTCCGAGACCGCCGCGCTGCCGGAACTGCTGGCGCGGCTCGCGCACGAGACCGCGCGCTTGGCGCCGCTGCTGGTGCCCCCAGGTGCCGCCGCGCTCCCGCCAGTGGACCAGCCGACAGGAGAGCCACCGCGCAACTCCCTCTCCCACCAGCGGATGAAAAGCGGGCGCGCACGCGAGGCTTGATCTTCAGGCGGGGTGTCCGTGAAGCATCCTGTGAGCGGCTAGCGCTCCGACCGCAGCCAGAGGACCATTACCAGCAGCAGCGACAGCAGTAGCGTCAGCCAGAGGACCAGCGCCCGCACCGCCAGCGACCACGCCGCTGTCGCGGCGTGCGCGCCGGGGACCACCGCCGCGATGGTCCCCACGCCTTGCCCTGGCGTCGCGGTCGGGCCAAGTGTCGCGGTCGGGCCAAGTGTCGCGGTCGGGCCAAGTG
>JADMIN010000374.1 GCA_015478575.1 Ktedonobacterales bacterium
ATGCCGCACACGTAGAGTGTGACCCCATCGCCGACCGGGCGCAGCGGCTCGACACGCTGCGAGAGAGTATTGAACAAACGCACCAGGGTACCTTCCTATCTCTGGCCTATCGCTGGCGCCGAAGCGGGCAGCCTAAAGAGCGCGGCGGCATTGCGCGCGGTGATGGCGGCGATCTCTTCTACTGGGAGGCCGCGAAGCTCGGCGAGCTTGCGCGCGACCAGCGCCACGTGGCGCGGCTCATTGCGCTTCCCGCGAAAGGGCTGCGGGGCAAGATAGGGGCTATCGGTCTCGATGAGAATACGGTCCGCGGGCGCCCACGCGGCGACCTCACCCAGCACGACGTTACGGGGGAAGGTGAGCGGGCCGGCGAACGAAAGGAAGTAGCCGAGGTCCAGCGCGTCGCGTGCCATGCGTTGGTCGCCGAGGAAGCAGTGGAAGACACCGCGCACGCCCGCGCCATGCGCGCGGAGCAGGGCCACCAGATCCTCATGCGATTCGCGATTATGCAGGATGATGGGCAGATCGAGGTCGCGCGCCAGCGCCACCTGGGCGATCAGCGCCTCGCGCTGGGTGTCGCGCGGAGAGAGGTCACGGTAGTAATCTAGCCCAATCTCGCCGATGGCGACCACGCCAGGCGCGTTGGCCAACTCACGCTGAGCGGCCAGTGTCTCTGGCGTCATGGTCTTTACGTCATGGGGATGCGTGCCGATCGCGGCAAAGATGCGACCGGGATAGGCGGTGGCCAGCGCGAGCGCGGCGCGACTCGTCTCCAGATCAATGCCCGGCACGATCATGCGCGCGACCCCATCGGCGAAAGCCGCCGCGATCACGGCGGGGCGGTCCGACCCAAACTGATGGACCTGAACATGCGCATGTGTATCAACCAACACTCCAGAACGCTCCATTCCCGCGCACAGCGCACCTCGCGCCGCGTGCCGCGCTCGCTCCTGAATGAAAGTATAGGGGCCGGAGAGGCATACTGTCAAAGGTGAAGCGTGGCGCTACGAGGATGCCGCGTGAGGCCTGTCAACTCTTCACGTTCCAGAGGCTGAAGGGGCGTGGGTAATGTCCTGGACATAGGCGCGGGCGCCCAGCGTGGCGGCGATGGTGGCGACCGCCAGTACCGGCACGCCCACGATGAGGAGCGCCGTGCCGGTATGCTCGTGCAGGCGGGTCGAGATAGTGCCGACGACGACGGGCGCCCAGACGTCACCCAGCAGATGGCCAAAGAGGAGAATCACCGCCACAGCGGTCGCCCGCAGCACGGGCGGTGTCGCATCCTGCACCGCGGCGGTGAGCGGCCCGGCCTGGAGGTTGAGCGCGAGCGTGGCAAGCACGCCAGCGAAGATGAAGACCGCGAGTGAGGACGCACGTAGCATGATGATGTAGAAGGGAAGCGCCAGCCCAAAACCCAGCGCCGCGGTGAGCACGCGCCCACCTGGGTGGCGCACGCTGAGGCGATCCGCGACGACGCCGCCGAGCAACATGCCGCAGAGGCCCCCACCGACCGTGACAGTCCCGGCGATGAGCGAGGCCAACGGCCGCGAGACATGGAAGGGACTGTGGGCCGAGACCATATAGATCGGCAGGAACGTGACCGCGGGCGTGGCGATGGCATAGACCAACGCTTGGAGCAGAATGACCAGGCGGACGGTGCGAATGCGCGACACCGCACGGATCGAGTCGAGCAGTCCGCCGAGGCGCTCGCCGCTGATGGCCTCCGCATGCGCTATGGGCGGCTCGCCTTCGGTCAGTCGCTCGGCGCGATCACTGGGCGGCGCATCCGGCACGCGCCACATCAGCGCCGCCAGCACCAGGCCCGGCACACCAGTGATGAGGAAGGCCAGGCGCCAGGCGCCATGACCGAACCAGGCGAAGAGCGCGGCGCTGATGACGAAGGCGAGCGCGACGCCCACCAGTTGGCCCGTCTGCCACCGACTCATGACGCGGGCGCGGTCCCGGCGCGGAAAGTAGCTGCTGAGCAGGGCCGTCCCCGCGGGGTAGTAGCCCGCCTCTCCCACGCCCACCGCCGCGCGCGTCAGCAACAGCCCGGTGAAGCCACGCGCGAGCGCGGTCGTGGCGCTCATGACGCTCCAGACGCCGACCGCCACCGCCACCACGCGGGCGCGCGAGGCGCGATCAGCGAGCAAGCCCAGCGGCAGCGCGGTCACGGTATAGACCAAGATAAAGGCGGTGCTGAGCAGGCCGATGGCACGGTCGGTCAGGGAAAACTGGTCTTTGAGCGCCGGACCGACGGCCACGACGATGAAGCGGTCGAGATAATTGACCGCGTTGATGCTGAACATGAGCCAGAACACCCAGGCCGCCTGGCGGGTCAGACGGGGGGCGCGCCGCGACGGTGCGGCATGAGGCGCGGCGGCGAGAGGCCGCGAATGCGCCATCTCGCGTGCTGGCGGATGTCTTGTGGCGACAAGCCGCATATCGGCAAGCCGCCTTGTTGGCCCATGCTGCTTCAAGGATCTGATGCCTCTCGCACGGAGATAATCGAGCCACGGGGCGCTTTTCCGCCCGGCTAGATATTACCCACCCATACCTGCCGACAGAATGGCGGATGACAGAGAGCCGGCGCATCCTCGCCTATCCTCGCGCATCCTCGCGTCCACATGCGGGCGCCTGCCCTGCCCGCTCCTCGCCAGGGCCACCAGGCAAGCTATCCTAGGTGGCCTCTGCCCTGAAGTATACTATCGCACGCCTTCGCGCGGATGGGCGGAAGTACGTACGATGAGACAGCGTTCCCACCCGGCGTAATCTGTACCGATACGTACCTGGGCGCCAGGAAAAGCCGCCCGTGCGAGCGCCACGGTATCCGCCGCCTGGCCCGCGCCGAACTCGACGAGAATGCTCGCGTCGGGCCGCGTATACCCTGGCGCGCTGGCGAAGAAGCGCCGCAAATGCCCCAGCCCATCGTCGGCGCCATAGAGCGCGAGGGCCGGCTCATACTGGCGCACATCTAGCGGCAGCGCCCGCGCATCCGCTGGGGCGACGTAGGGCAGGTTGGCGAGTAGCATATCCACGCGCTCAGGCAGCGGCTCCAGCAGATCACCCAGTAGCAACGCCACACGATCGGCAACGCCGACATGGCGCGCATTCCGCGCGGCCAGCGCGAGGGCATCCGCCGAGAGGTCAACGGCATAGAGGCGCGGCAAGCGCGGCTCCAGCGCGGCGATGGCGATGGCGATGGCGCCTGTGCCCGTGCCGATATCGGCGACGAGCGGTGGCCGCCCGGTGTCGCGCGCCAGGCGCTCACGCAGATCAGCGAGCGCGGCCTCCACCAGCAGCTCGGTCTCTGGTCGGGGAATGAGCGCGCGGTGATCGGTGAGCAGGTCAAGCCCCATGAATTCGCGGTGGCCGATGAGGTAAGCGACCGGCTCGCCCGCCACGCGGCGGGCAAGGAGCATGGCATAGGCGTGCGCCCGCGCTGGCGCGAGCCGCCACTCTGGATAGGCGAGCACCCGCGCGCGCGGCATGGCGGTGACGTGGGCCAGCAGCACCTGCGCATCCAACTCCGGACTGAGCGCGCCAGGCACCGCACGCAGCCAGGCGATGGCCAGCCGCAGCGCGTCACCATTGGTGCGCGCCGCCGCCAGATCAGCCCGCCAATCGGTTGCCCGATCAGCGCCACCGGCCTGCTCCTCGTTCACCTGCTCCTCGTTCACCTGCTCCTCGTTCACC
>JADMIN010000375.1 GCA_015478575.1 Ktedonobacterales bacterium
CCTCGGCAAGCTTGGCGCGGCGGTCGGCTATAGCTGGGCGCTCGCCCTCTTCACCGCACTGGTGGGCATGGTCGTGGCCAACCTCAAGGGCGGCAGTGGTCGGCTAGAGTTCTACCCATCAGGGATCGCCGTCGGCATCCTCGTATCCGGCTTCCTGATCTCGCTGCTCTGCGCTGGCGTTGGCGTGCTGATCTCGCTGCGCACCGCGACCGTGCGCCAGGCGCAGCAGGTGTTGGGCATTGGCTTCTTGGTGGTGCTCCTCGTGCCCTCCGTCGTCATCTCGTCGCTCCCCAATGAGACCAAGCTCCAGCTCTCCCAGTGGCTGGCCACGGCCAATATGCTCCAAATCGGCGCGAGTATTCTTGTCGTGCTGCTCGTCGCCGATCTTCTGCTGGTCGCGCTCGCCCTCGTGCGCTTCCAGCGCTCGCGGCTGATTCTATCGTAGCGCCCGCCCATCGCCCCGTCCCCCACGCTGGGGAGAGCGGGAAGCGCCGTCTCCCGCCAGCCGGGAGACGGCCCCGTACGCGGACGCATGACATCCACCCTCAATGGGTAGAGAGAGGTGACCAATGGAGCCTATCAATGTGCTGGAATATGAGGCGCTGGCCCAAGCCCGCATGGTCGCCTCGCATTGGGATTACTATGCTGGTGGCAGCGACGACGAGGTGACGTTGCGCGCCAACCGTGCCGCCTTCGAGCGCATCCGCCTGCGCCCGCGCGTGCTGGTGGATGTCAGCCAGATCGAACTCGCCACCACCGTCCTCGGCGTCCCAGTCCAGATGCCCATCCTCGTCGCGCCGACGGCGCTACACGGCTTGGCGCATGACGAGGGCGAGTGCGCCACCGCGCGCGCCGCTGGCGCCGCTGGCACCCTGATGACCGTCAGCACCTCCGCCACGCGCCACTTGGAGGATATCGCGCAAGCGGCCACCGGCCCCCTCTGGTTCCAGCTCTACATCTGGACGTACCGCCAGGCCGAAGAGCTGGTACGCCGCGCTGAGGCCGCCGGCTATCGGGCCATTGTCCTCACGGTGGACCTCCCCAAGATGGGCAACCGCGAGAAAGATCGGCGCAACGGCCTGCATACCCTACACAGCACTATCATGCGCACCGCCTACGAGACCGAGGAAGACCCCGCCCCTATCGTCGCCACGCTCACCTGGGATGTGCTCGACTGGCTGCGCGCGCGCACCGCGCTGCCGGTCATGGTCAAGGGCATCTTGACGGCGGAGGATGCCGCGCTGGCGATAGAGCGCGGCGCGGCGGGTGTGGTCGTCTCGAATCACGGCGGGCGCCAATTGGATACGGCCATCTCCGCCATCGAGGCGCTGCCCGAAGTGGTGGCGGCGGTGGCCGGGCGCGGCGAAGTGTATCTGGATGGTGGCATCCGTCGCGGCACCGACGTGCTCAAGGCGCTGGCCCTGGGCGCGCGGGCCGTGCTGGTGGGTCGGCCCATTCTCTGGGGGTTGGCCGCGCGCGGTGAGGAGGGTGTGCGCCACGTGCTGGCGCTGTTCCATGACGAGCTGGAACTGGCGATGGGGCTGGCTGGCTGCCCTACGCTCGCAAGCGTTGCGCCCGCGCTGGTGCGGCTGCCATAGTGCGGCTGCCATAGTGCGGCTGCCATAGTGCGGCTGCCATAAGCAGCACGGCTCTCAAGGGGCGAGGAAGCGAGAGAGGCGGCCCGCCGCGCCTCACTCCATGAGCAGGGGCGCGAGCGCGGCGTAGAACGCCCGCAAGGCATCCTGGGCCGCCGCCGCCGATGGCTCGCGCAGCGCCACCGCCACCACTACCGCCCGCTGGCCCACGTTCGGCGCTAACACGCCACAAGCGCTGGCGGACCAGCCACCTTGCCCCTGGGCGCTGCCACCAACCAGCACGCCACCCACCCCCACCGCGCTCGCTGGCGCCACACCAGAACCACCGCGCGCCAGCAATCCAACCGCCGTGACGCGGTCGGCGTCGCTCAGCGCCCCACGCACCAGCAGGGCGGTGTAGAACTGGATGAGCGCGCGCGGAGTGGCCTGGGCCGCGTCCCACGTGGCCGCGTCGGGCTGGATGCCGGAGATCCCTTGCCCGCGCAGGAAGCGGCTGATGCCATCAGCACCGCCGAGTCGCGTGTAGGCCGTCGCCGCCGCGGCACTGTTCCCGCTCGCCAGAGCCGCCGCTGAGGTGAGATCAATGGCGGGCGCCGTGCCCGTGGCAGGCGGAGCGTTGGCGCGCGCGCTGGCCAAGAGCGCGGCCAGCAACACGGCGCGAAAGCCATCCCCCAGCGCGAAGGACTGATCGGCGTTGGCCGTGAGATAGAATTGATTGAGATCGGGGAAGTAGATCACGGCGGCGAGGTGCGGGCCATAGGGGGCGAGGGCCTGGCCCAGCGCGGGCGAGAGCGCGCCCGCATCGCCGAGAGCACGCCCGTCGGCGCCATAGGCCACCAGCGCCGTCGCCACCACCCAGCCCATCCCCCCAGCGCGTGGCGTGGGGCCATTCCAGGTGATGCGTGCCCACGGCGCCGCGTCGAGCCGCGCGCGCTGCGTCAACGCGACGGGGAAGCCCGGCCACAGCCGCGCCACCGCGCCACCGCCACCAGGACGCGGCAGCACATCGGCTGGCGTCGCGATCCACGCGCGCTCAGGCGTCGCGAGCAGAGGCGTGTAGGTGGGGGTGGGCGCCGCGCGCGGCACGATAAAAGGCGCTGAGCGCGAGAGCGTCCACCAGCCCAAGAGATCCCCCGCGAGGGCGACAGGCACGATGCCCGCGAGCACGATCAGGGCGAAGAGCAGCCCCGCCGAGCGTGACCACGAGCCACGGCGCGCCGTGGCGGCCACCGGGGACGGCGGCCGGACGGGCGGGCGGGCCCGTGCGGGCGGCTGCGCGGACTTTGCCATACACCATCCTCAGCGCCGCGGGCGTCCCCCTGTGGCAGAGCCTCTGCCGTGGCTGCCCGCGTGCCGGCTCATTGTACCATTCCGAGGGAAGGGAGGATACGAGGAACCCAGAGCGGAGCGCCCCAGCCGTTCGGGGGCGCAACGACCGCCGCGCGTGGGGAACGGGAGGCGGCTCATCCCACGCGGCGCCGGGCGCCGACCACGTTCGCGACCTCGAAGCCGCCCGATCCACGCGCGGCCTGGCGGTAGACGATGAAAAGGCTATTGGTAAAGTCAATGGTGACCTTGCCGAAGCGGCTCAGGATATCTGAGCCGAGCAGCCCTTGCAGCCCCTGGCCGTGCGCCGCGTTGGGCAGGTTGCCCTTGGTGATCGTCGCGGAGGGGAGCGTGAGTTGCCCAATCTTCCAGGTCGTGACCTTGATGGGCGTGGCGGTCTCGTTGCCGCCGACCCCCGAAACTGGTTGGCCCTCACCCACCACCGGCAGCTTCAGCCGGTTGGCGAGGACCGTATCCACGACGCTAATGCTCGCTCCGGTATCAATCACAAAGTTGAGCGGTCCCTGATTGTTGATCGAGACCGGCGCCTGGATAATCGTTGAACCACTGCTGTCGCGCAGAATGCGCACGCGCACCGAGGTGGTGCTGCCGTTCGTTGAGGTCTGGCCGACGGGAGCACCGAGGTTGCCGATGCCGCACGCCGCGAGCACGCCCGCCAGGATGAGCGCGAGCGGTGGGAACAGCAGGCGCCGCGCAGAGCGGCGCATCAGCGGGAGAGAGGGCGCACGCATGGAATCCGG
>JADMIN010000376.1 GCA_015478575.1 Ktedonobacterales bacterium
GGCGCCCACTCCATCGGAGCGGTCTGCCGCCCAATCATCTATCGCATGCCACGTGCCACGTGCCACGCACGCGGCGACGGTGAAGACCAGGACTTCTGGAGCGAGAATGGCGCATGTTGCCGTCGAGCAAGCGCATCCGTAGAATAGTACGATACAGCGTCGGACAGGTTACGCGCGTAGGCGGCGGATGGCGAGGGGAGGATGGCGATGGGACAGACACGGGTGACGGTGCCAGCGGAGACGCGGCAGGGGAAAGCGAGCGCCGACGCGACGGCGGATTCGCCGCCAGCGGCCAGCGCGGAGGATGCCGGGCGCGCCGCCGCCAGCGGACGTGTGCGCATCACTCGGCTCATTCTGCACTATTTGGATAACGCGGAGGATCGGTTGCGGCTGGTGGATGAGGCGGTCGTGCTCGACGAGCCGTGCGCGGCATTCTTCGCCGCGCATATCGAGGCAGCCATGATGCGCGCCGATTGGAGCGCGCGCTTCAGCGATGGCGCGGGCGAGGTCGCTGGACTGTGCCGCCTCCTGCTAGCTGATCCGGCGCGGTTCGTCACCGCGTCGCGTGGGCTAGCGCGCCGCCTCTTCGCGCAGATGCGCCTGCGCCCAAGTGGCATCGCGCCAGGTGATTTCGTCGCCATTGTCTACACGCTCGATTCGCCCGACGCGGGCGATGCGCGCCCCCATCTCGCTCTGCTCAAGCTGGATCCTGATGTACGGCTGGTGCGCACCTTCACGCGCGCGGGTGGCCGCGTGCGGGTGAGCATCCACGCGGCGGGCAATCTGCTGCCACGCGCCACGGCCTTGCAGAAGTGCGCGCTGGTGCGCGAGGAGGCCGCGGGTGGAGACTTCGAGGTCACGCTGCTCGATACGCAGGCCGGGCCGCGTTCTGAGGGGGTCGCCGCGTTCTTCTATCGCGGCTTCCTCACGGTCACGCTCGCGCCTTCCGCCCGTCGCCTCACGCGCCTCTTCCTCAGCGCCAGTGAGCACTGGTTGAGTGCGCGGGCCACCACACTCCCACCACCGGCTCTGCTCGCCTTCTACCGCGCACGGCGGGCGGCGCTACGCGACGAGGCGGTGGATCTCGCCGCCTTTGCCGCCGCGGCCCTCCCTGGCCAGCCCGCGCTCCAGAGCGACCTGTTGGCGACCCTGGGCGCGGCACTCGCTCCCGCTGGAGCACCGCCCGCCCGCGGCTTCGTAGTGGACCGCGCCACCGCCGATCCCATCGTGCGCTATGTCACCCTGGAGCTGGATAGTGGCGCCCGCTTGCGTATGGAGACCGAGCGGTTTGACACGCTGGTGCGCCTCGATGCGCGGCGGCTGGAGGGCAAGCTACGGCTGGTCATCGAGTCGCTGACGCTGCGAGAGGTAGGTGGCCTATGAGCGAAGAGCGACATGGCCATGCTCCCGGCACATCGCTGGAGGCGCGCGTGGAACAGGAGACCATCACGGCACTGGCCGGGCTGCGCCGCCGCGGCGCGACGGTGCGCGCGATCGGCGCGGCGCTGGGGTTAGATGCCGCTCGCCTGGCACAGGGTGAGGCGCGCGACCGGCTAGAAGTCACCGCCCACCTCCCCGTGGCCCAGTTGGAAGCGCTGGGCGCTGGTGAGGCGGTGCGCGCGTGGTTTGCCACGCTTGGGGAGGACTTGGCGCTCGACCTAGCGCTGGCCGGGTTGGATGCGAGCGCCGCGCCGGTCACCGCCACGCTGCGTGCTGGCTCCGATGCCGCGGCCACCCTGGCGACGTTTCGGGCCGCGGCGGCGGCGGTGGCCGCGACGCAGGGCGCTGATGTGAGTGTGGAGGCGCGGCTGGCCGTGGGCAAGTCCCTCGCGCTTGTGGCCGCTCGTGCCGTGCGAGAGCGCCAGCCCGGTGGCGGCGCCGCGCCTCTCATCACCGTCTACTACTCCGCCGCCGCGTGGCAGCGGTTGCTGGTGCCTGGCAACCTCCCCCTGTGGGAGCGGCATGGGCAGGCGAGCAAGGATGAGCGCGCCCGCGTCATCCTCTGCGACACGCCCGGCTATCTGGCAGGTGTCGCGCTCGAGGTGGTAGGCGCGGCGGGCGATGAGCCGCCACGCTGGCTGGCCGTCTCGCGTGCCGCGTGGCGCCAGTTCACCGCGCGCGCCGACGAGTATCGCCGGTTGTGCGCCGACGAGAATCACTGGTCCATGCCGCCCCTCTCGCTGACCCCCGATCACCTGCGGGTCGAGGCGCGCGCGGCTGGGCTGGAGGCGACGGCGCGGCGGCTGGCGGGCCTGCGGGCGGCGCTGGCGGCCGCCTATCTGGCGAGCGCGACGCACGGGACATTCGAGGATGGGCTGACGCTGCGCTTCGCGGGGCCACGTCCCGCGACCTGTGCCCTCTCCCCAGAGGCGGCTGGCGCCGATGGCGCGGAAGCGGAAGAAGCTGGTGAGGGCGCGCTTGCCCGGCTGGCGGCGTGGGCCTACGCCCACGGCTCACCCGATAAACTGGCCATGGCTCGTGAATGCCTGGCGCGCGAGCTGCCCGCGGGGAGCGTGGTCTCGCTGGCGGCGCTGGAGCGCGCGGCGCTCCCGGCGCTGGCGGCGGCGCAGGCCAACTTCACCCTGTATCTGCGTGGGCGGACCGAGCAATACTTCACGCTGCGCCAGGCGGCGCAGGAGGCCGTCGCGGGCTATGCCGAGGCGGTGCGCAAGAGCGTGGGCGACCTGACCAGCGACGTGGTGGAGAACGTCTATCGCACCGCGGGGCTGGCGGTCGCCATCTTCATCGCCTGGCTGATACAGCCCGCCGCCTCGCTCTGGGTGCTGCGGCTGGGCGCGCTGCTCTACACCGTCTACGTGGCGCTCGTGCTGTGGCTGGTGGTGCGGGCGCGCCATGATCGCTACACGCGCGAAGGCGAGGGGCTGCGCCAGCGGCTGGCGGGCATGCCCGAACTGACGGAAGGCGAGCGCAAAGGCATTCGCGCGGCGGCGGCGGGCGACGATGCCTACTTCCAGACCTACTATCGCCGGGCGCGCTGGGCCTATCGCGCGCTGCTCGCGCTGGGCCTGGTGGCGCTGGTGGTGTTCTCCACACCGCTGGCGCGGCCCATCACCCTCACGCCACCCACCGCCACGCCCACGCATAGCACACGCTAATGGCCGAGCGCTGATGGCCGAGCGTGGGGCTTGCGGCGCGGAGAAGCGGTGGCATACAATGGCGGTGGCATACCATGAGGGAACGACCCCTGGCCACCCGTTCCTGGCCATCCACTTGCCCGGCCCTGTAGCTCAATGGACAGAGCACCGGTCTTCTAAACCGGTCATGCGGGTTCGATTCCCGCCGGGGCCGCCCCTGAATTCAAGGGCTATTCAATCATTTCCGTCAAGCGCCGTATATGATCTGCCCCACTATGAGCCCCAGTATCCGACTTTTGAGCCTCTAGTTTTCTGGGTTTGTGGCCTGCCCATAGAGCTGCTCGATGGTGTCCTGGGCCTGGAGTCTCAACTGGGCTTGGACATGCCCATAGACGGATTGGGTGAATGATGGGTTAGTATGACCGACGCGCTCAGACACCCCGAGGATGGGTACGCCTGCTGTAATGAGGTCGCTGATATGAGTGTGCCGTTCACCATGAGGGTTGATATAGGGCAGACCAGCACGCTCCAAGATAGTGTCCAATGGTGTGTGGGAAATGTGAGCGGGCCGGTTGACGAGACCGGC
>JADMIN010000377.1 GCA_015478575.1 Ktedonobacterales bacterium
AGCAAACCATGAGCAACGTCACCTTGTTTGAGGACAACGCAGGCGGGTTGTACCTGCACGCCGATGGCGGCATGATCGTCTACGAGACGGTCCCAGGCATGGCCGCGCCAGAGGACGAGATGGCCTATGTCGCCGATAATCCCGATGGTGATCCAGGCGGCTGGTCAGATGAGTGGCAGCATGCATATGACGATGACTGGGAGCATGCCTTGTATCACGATACCGACATTGGAGCGCATGAGGCGGTGGCGGAGTGGGACGGCAAGCAGATCACCGTCATCGGCGTGCATGGCGGTGCGGCATCGGACTATCTCAACATCCCCTCAGAGTATCAAGATTTTGGCCTAACTCCCATGTCGATCCGCACGCTATGGGCGGTGCGATAATGCCACAAGCGCGCAACGGGCGGGGGCCAGGGAAGCCCCCGCTGCATGAGACAGCCATGAGGCGGCGCGCAAGCGTGCGCCTCTCGGACACAGATATGGCCGATCTGATGGCCCTCGGCGATGGCCATATCTCTGAGGGCATTCGCCGCACACTTGCGACCACGCGGGCGCTCCATCAGCACGATACTCTGCAAACGCTCAGCGATATCGTGCGCAACCTGGAACCGATCTTCCTCCGCAGCCTTGACGCGATCAATGTGAGTTTTTACGGCGACCACACTACCGCCACGCTCATCTTCCACCTGTACACACAGGGGACGACCGCGTCAGCGGGGCCATATGTCATCAGCTTTGATGACAAAAACCTGCCCGACGGGGTAACGAGCATGGCGCTCATGCATTGGCCGGATCGGACCGTCCCCGTCACCTTGCGCATCCCTGTTGAGACGCAAATCCGCGATCTCTACCATACCAACTTGCTCGGTATGGTAGACGCGGCGCGTTTTGATGCCGATGCGCAGCAAGTCGAGATGGGCTTGCATCCGTCCGCCACATGGATTATCAAGACGCACGCCGGATCGCTCCAGGAGCGGCTTGACTGGCTTGCCAGTCTCAGGCAAGGATAAGGGGATGCAAAAGTCCTGTCTGATCTGCGGCGCGGCCTATAAAGGGCAAGCCGCAAGCCGCACGTGTGGCGCGGCAGAGTGTAAGCGGCAGATGCGCCTTCGTGTTAACCAAGGATCGCGCCATCCGTGGTCAGCAGATGCGAAGGCGCGGGTGCGGGCAAAAGGGTTGACCGAGACCCAACGCGCGAATCTGCGCAAAGGCACGGCGGCGGCGCAATATAGCCCCCGTGGCGGGCGGCATGAGTTGCACCACCGCGCAAAATATTGGATCGTGCTGCATCTGCCCTCCCAGACGCGCTATACCGTGCGCAATCTGCTCACGTGGTGCCGCAATCATCCTGACCTGTTTGCCCCGCACACCTGGGAACACGCCTATGCGGGTCTGCAAGAGGTCGGTAAGTCGCTGGCAGGGCGGCGCAAACACTCGGTGTCCCGCTGGCGCGAGTGGACGTTACTGGCCCCGCCGCGCGTGCCCGATCCGGCATATGTCCTGGCGAAGTGGTGCAATGGGTGGCAGGGGCGGCATGCGCCCCGCGAGCTACCCCTTGCCGCATTCCAGCGTGCCCGATCCGGCTTTTTAGGCCGGACGGCGTGGTGCGCGGACTGTTGCAACGCCCGCTGGCGCGCCTGGAACGCGGCCAACCCTACCGGACGACGGGAACAGCGGCGGGTGTATTCCCGCCGCTACACCCAACAATATCCCGAGCGCGTGAAACTGTGGAAGCAGCGCAACATACAGCGGCGCAAGAACCGCGATGCGCCGTCATAATGGCTGCCCGCGCTGATCCGCCCACTTTTCCGCTGTGCGCGCCTCCAGTTACCGCACTCTGCGAGTATAACGGCGCGGCTAACATTCCCGAGGACCAATTTTTGGGCGGATCGGGAAATTGGTGCCGATTGCGCTTGACAATGCACAGTGCATGTAGTACACTACGTACATACAGAGCGTGATGTACGCTCTCAGACAACGACAAGCCGGAACCATTGCACCGGCGAGGAGCAACAACACCCATGAGCAATGCAGTCATCACCCAAGAGCGTCAGGCCGAACTGCGCGCCGCCTTCGCCGCGAATGTGGCGGCGGGGCGTGCGCCCTGCGCGGATGTGGCGATCCGCACGGCGGTGGAAATCGATTGGATCAGGTCGTTGTATGGCGACGAGCTGCGTGGAGCCAACCTGCGCCGTGCCAACCTATGCGGCGCGAATCTGAGCCGCGCTGATCTGAGCCGCGCCGATCTGTTCGCCGCCGATCTGATTGGCGCGAATCTGCGCGGCGCGAATCTGAGCCGCGCGAATCTGAGCCACGCAGATTCGCGGCGTGCCAATCTGCACCACGCCGATCTGCGACGCGCTGATCTGCGACTCGCCGATCTGAGCGACGCCGATCTGAGCCGCGCCGATCTGAGCGACGCCGATCTGCGGCACACGGTTCTGCGACGCGCCGATCTGAGCGGCGCGTATCTGCGTGCCGCCGATCTGAGCGGCGCGAATCTGCATCACGCCGATCTGGGCTACGCGAATCTGAGCGAAGCCGATCTGAGCGACGCGTTTCTCCGGCGCGCCAATCTGCGCCGCGCCGATCTGAGCGGCGCGCAGATGCGCGGCGCGCAACTAGACGCGATCCACGCGTCTATCGTTGCGGCGATTGAGGCGGCGCATGACCTGCCAGCCCTCATCGCCGCGTTGGAGCGCGGCGATATGGACGGCGATGCGTATCGCAACGATGCGCATATCGTGGCGCAATGCTGGATCAACGCCATTGAGCGCGGCATGACGCCGGAAAATAGCCAGATCGTCCAGATCACACATGAGTGGTTCAGGTATCCACGAGAGGAGTCAAGCGTATGAACGATGCGCATCGCGCACTCATCACCACAACTCTCCAGCAGTTCGCTGCACGCCTTGTCGCGCTGGCGCGCAGGGTCAGTCGGTCCAGGATCAATGGACATGACTTCCCGCCGCCTGACGAGCGAACGCAAGGGACACTGGAGCAGGCGCTTGCCGTGATCGCCGCCGCCGCTGAAGGCGCGCCTGTGGAGCGGAACATCGTAGCCGCCGCCGTGCAGCATGCGATGGAAACGCTGTTTGCGCCGCTGGCGGGCGATAATTTTGCCATTCCCGATGGCTTCTACGCCACGCCGCTGGGTGAGTTGATCGCTGCCGCGCAACGGCGGTTATATGATGCGGGGGATTATCTGACGACGGCGGCGGCGGCGCGTCGGCTAGGGATGCACCGCAACAGCGTCTACGCGCTCATGGAGCAGAGCAAGTTACGCTATATCATCGTAGACGGCGAGCGCAAGCCGCTACGGGAAGCGGTCGAGGCGCTGGCGGAGCATCGTAGATGACGCCGCCAGCTTAACCAAATGTCCTAGGCGGGAATGAGACACGTGTCTCATTCCCGCCGCTTTTGCTGTCCTTGGCATGGCGCTTGCCGCTACGTTCCTCTTGCGGGTCACGGGCGACTCGATGGCCCCAGGGATCATGTCCGGCGATATCCTGGTAGTGGATTGCAGCCTGCGCCCGGCGGATTATCAGGTCGTGGTGGCCGTCGTCGCGGTCATGAAGGAATAGGCTCACCCGCAGCGGCTTGACCACGCCGTGAGATCCAGCTTTTTCTTCTGCGCGTTGAACTGGTGCGCCGCCGCGTAGGCGCAATAGCCC
>JADMIN010000378.1 GCA_015478575.1 Ktedonobacterales bacterium
CGCCAAAGCACCACGCCATCACGCGCCCGCACGGTCATGACAGCAGGAGTCATCGGTTGAATATGGCGAAGGAGAGCGTGCCCTACGCGAGCGGCACGCGGCCATCCGTGAGCCGCGCGATCAGTGGCGCGCGTGATATGGCGAACGCTTGGGTCCTTCCGTCCTGTAGGCCCGCGTCCAGCTACTCGATCAGCCGGCAATCGAAGCGCACGACACCAGCGCGGCGGTCCGTGATGGTGCGGAGCACTTCCAGCTTGACGCGCCCGCCGACCGGCACGGGAATATCGGTGACGCCGATGATGCGCGCCTCAGCATGCACCTCAGGGGCATCGAGCCGGGCAATGACGCAGCGCACATAGGGCTGCTCCACGCCATCGAAAGAGGCCGTCAGCCCGGTCTCTTTTTCGAGAATCGTCCCCTCGATTATCATAGGCCGTTCCTCTTCTCGTTCTCCGCGGAGGCGCCTCTGGGTCTGGGTCGCCATCCACCATCAGGGATGCTCTTCCGCCTCGGGTGGGAAGACCCAGGGATTACTCGGCATACGATCCGGCTCCTGCCCCTGCCGCTCCCACTCGTCGCGCAGGGGCTGCGATGGCGCGGAGAAGGGGTACTGTGGCGGGGGCGTCGGCTGCCAGGTATGGCTGGGTGGGGCAGCCGGCGTCATGGCATCAGGCTCGCCAAACGTGCGGGGGCCAGAGGGCTGAGTGCCCGTTCGGGCACCGCGGTTGATACGCTCGATGATCCAATCCGCCGCCGTGCCACTGGGGGCAGGCCAAATCGGCCGTTTGCCGGCCTGCGCGTCATCAATGGCGGTGGCCAAGCGGCGCAGCTCTTCTTCGGTGCGGCGCAATTGGTGTTCCGCTTGACCGGCACGTTGCAGCCGCGCCAACAGGTTGTTGAGCGAGGCGGCGATCTGCCAGAGGATGTTCTCCTGGCCTAGGGGCGTGCGGGCGCTGAAGTCGCCGTTGGCGGCGCGGATGTGCGTCTGAAGAATCTGTTGGATGCCCAGGTCGAGCTGACGCTTCTGATCCGCGAGCGAGTGTTCGAGGGTGGCGATCTCCTCGGCACGATCAGCGCGGCGGATGGCTTGATCAGTGCCACGCACCCAGAGATAGGCGACGACCGCGAGCACGATCTGCAACGCGATCGGGCGGGCGAGCAAGGCCAGAGCTGCCGCGGTTGGGCTGGGATACTGGCCATACTCCGTTACCAGGCTGGGCGCGTGCGGCTGCAAGAAGAAGTCGAGGCTGATAAGGGCCACATTCAGCCCCGCCACACCAAACGCGAACGCGCTGGGCAGCACCGAGGCTCCGACCACGACAGCGACGGTGAGAAGATCGTATGCGGGCAACGCATCGAGCGTCAGCCCACGCGGGTCACTGGCCACCGCACCGATAACCGCGAGGCAAATCAAGCCGATCAGCAGCACGCCCGCCACAGCGACGAGGCCCGCGCGATTCAGCGCCGCCACCAGGAGCAGTCCGACACCAAACGCGAGGACAGAGATCAGCGTCGCCATGTCGCCAGCGCCCGCGGCAATCAGGACCACATCAGCAACGAGCAGCCCTAGAATGATCCACGAAGCCAGGCGGCTGCGGCGCACCAACTCCCGTTGTTCGATGCTGGTCTGGGGTTTATCCCATCCGCTGCTCGTCAGCCGCAGCCACCAGTTCACACGCGGGCGAGGATCATACTCCTCGCCGAGTGAGCGCCCTGGCGCCCGCGCCGGCAGAAACGTACCCATACCTTCGCTCCTACTTCAAGCCATATCGTCGTGCGAGTGGAGGGGTATGGCTGGGGCAGACAGCAGAGACATGTAAGAGCATTGTGGCAACTCCCACCGCCGCACCTCCATACCCACAGATCCAGGCCACGTATGCCATGCGGATCACACTCGCGGACCGAGCGCCCCTCTGGCGGCACATCAGGCGACTCATACAGTCAAGCCAGAGGCAAAGCCAACCGCACCGCCCAGGGACGCTCACTCGTTCAATACGCGGACTCCCCAGCGCACCGTGGCGGAGTCCGCGCGTCATTCATCTCTCCCTCACGCCGCCCTATGACGACTGGCGCCGTTCTCCGTCCTCTGCCCTCGGCGCGGATCCCTCGCGTGAGATGTGCCGGTTGCTCGCGCCATAGAGGGGATCGGGCGTCCACAGAATCGGGCAGGTCGCGGCATCGGGAACCAGGGCTTTGGGCTTGACGATTTGCGCGCGCTCGTGTAGCTCTATGAACGCCGGAGCGATGGCGGCTGGCTCAAGTCCCAGGGCCTCGTCGAGCGCGTTGAAGTACCAGACATCCGTTCGGGCATCCTCGATCGAGATCACGAAGGGCCAGAACTCACCCGTGATATTCATGCCTGGTATCCAGTAGTAATCTGGACGATCCACGAGCACGGGGACCAGCGGCGCGTAGATGGTCGGAATGTTGAGACGCATCATGAGCCGACGCGCATAGATACTCATGTTGCCGATGAGCGCCTGAATAGCGTCGCCACCGTGAATGGTGAGATGCGAGATGGCATAGATGGCCTCGATGGCGGCGGCGGCGCCGAGCGGCGATGAATGCGCCTGGTTCCGTAACAGACGTGCTAGCTCGCGCACCTGCTCGACAGGAAGGCGAGAGAGTGCGGGCAGTGAGGTATACACCTCAGGACTGAAGGTGTCGAACTCTGAGGGAAACAGTGGCCGGTCGGCATCTCCCATGTAGAGCGTCGTTCCCTCCTGGAGAGTCTGTGCGATACGACGCAGTTGCGGCTGCCGGTCCGGCGCATCGCTGGGGATGACAGCGGGCTGCATGAAGAAATATGCCAGTAACCGGCCATCGGGGGTCCCGACCAAGACATGGATCGTCCCTGGTGGCAACGCATTCAGCGCGGGGTCGGTTCGTAGGCCCTGGGCGCTGATGACCGCGGGATCATAGTACCCGCAGAGGAGATACTGTTGCAGTCTAAATTCGCTCAATGCCTGAAACTGCGCCTCAGAGAGGGCGTCATGCCGCACGGCGATGGTGTGGAGTCCGGACCCGGTGCGCATACGTTGGTAGAGCACGCCGCCGCTCCGCTCCCAGGGGCCAGCCAGCAGATGTGGATATAGTGCTTCGGATTGTTCCGCTCGTACGGTGGCGACCACCGTACCAGGTTCGTCATTGGTCATCCTGCCACTCCGTCCTTGTCCCATCATCACGACGGTTGTACCTGCCTGATACGCGCGCGGGTCAAGAGCGCGGGGCTGAACTGCCATGCCCGCGACGCGGCGCGTCGGTGCCTCACGTGCCAGAGTGCCGCCGTTGGTACCGATCCTAGCGGAATATCACCAGCCATCGAACGCTGGCGCCGCCGCCCTGTTGCTGGAAGTATCAGGGGCACAGGCACGCACCTACTATAGTGAGCGCGCTTGCTCCTGTCAAGCCCCCTCTTCCACTTCGTGGATCAGTCCCGCTAGGCATACCACGACAGCGCCATTAGACCCATCAGGAAGCCAGGGCTGGACGGCCATGCTAGAATGGCTGGGCTACGGCACGAACGCCTGGTGAGCACTGGTACTTTGAAGAACGACTAGGACCAGGTGATAAGGAGTGGACACAAGTGAGCAGCATCAAGCTCATACGCAGACGGATCATCACGGGGATACCCGCCCGCACGGACCATGCGCGCGGTGGGCGTGA
>JADMIN010000379.1 GCA_015478575.1 Ktedonobacterales bacterium
ACTTCACGGAGCAGGGCATCACCATTGGCTTCATCGGGCTGGTGCTCGGCTGGATGATCGGCATTGGCGCGCTGAAGCTGCCCTTCACCTGGCTGCTGGCGCTGCGCGATCCTGACCACGCGGAGGAACTGCGGCTCGCTGGCCAGAACGGCGGCAAGATGCGCTACTTCCGCTTCACCACTGACCACAAGGTGGTGGGG
Organism: Ktedonobacterales bacterium; assembly: GCA_015478575.1. Classification (GTDB taxonomy): domain Bacteria; phylum Chloroflexota; class Ktedonobacteria; order Ktedonobacterales; family JADMIN01; genus JADMIN01. The sequence goes on from JADMIN010000379.1 coordinate 201, forward strand.
GTGCAGTATCTGGTGCTGGTGCTGATCATGCTCGGTCTGGGCGGCATCGGCGCGATGCTGATTCGCACCGAGTTGATCCAGCCGGGGGCGAAGGCCTTCCCAACCGAGACCTATAACACGATCGTCACCATGCATGGCATGTTGATGATCCTGGCGACGATCACGATGTTCATTGGCCCCTTCGGCAACTTCATCGTGCCCATCATGATCGGCGCGCGCGATATGGCGTTCCCTCGCCTGAACGCCTTGAGCTTCGCCTTCCTCGTGCCAGCGATCGCGATCTTTCTCTTCATCCCGTTCTTGGGCGGCGCCCAGACCGGCTGGACGGTCTACGCGCCACTCGCCGATCAGACGCAGGCTGGCATGACAGCGCTCGCCTTCTCAGTGGCGCTGGCTGGCATCTCCTCAACGCTGGGTGCCGTGAATGTCATCACCACCATCGTCACGATGCGCGCGCCCGGCATGACGTGGACGCGCGTGCCGATGTTCGTCTGGGGCATATTGGGCGCCGCCATTCTCGCCGCGCTCGGCACGGCGGCGTTCACCGCCGACCTGATTCTGATCCTGATGGATCGCCTCTACGATACCAGTTTCTTCGTTGCCCAGACCGGCGGCAACTCGATCTTTGGCGGCACGGCAAACGCGGGCGGCAGCGCCTATCTCTCACAGAACCTCTTCTGGTTCTTCGGCCACCCTGAGGTCTATCTGATCGTGCTCCCGGCCTTCGGCGTGGTGATGGAGTTGTTGCCGGTCTTCACCCGCAAGCCGCTCTTTGGCTACAAGATGGCCGTTCTTGGCATCATGGGAGTGGTCGTGCTCAACTTCTTGGTGTGGATGCACCACGAGTTCCTCTCTGGCTTCTTGGCCGATCTCCGACCCTTCTATATGGCCACCACTGAGCTGATCTCGATTCCGACTGGCTTCATCTTCCTCGTCGCCATCGGTACGCTCTGGCGCGGGCGGGTGATGCTCACCATCCCGATGCTCTTTTGTCTGGCGTTCATCTGGAATTTCGTGATTGGCGGCCTCTCCGGCGTCTTCCTCTCGGACGTGCCCGCCGATATCCAGTTGCACGGCAGCTTCTTCGTCACGGCGCACTTCCACTTCACGATGGTTGGGGGGGCGCTCTTTGGCTTCTTCGCCGCCGTCTACTACTGGTTCCCTAAGATAACCGGGCGGATGCTCGACGAGCGCCTGGGGTGGATCCACTTCTGGGGCGCGCAGATCGGCTTTAACGTCGCCTTCCTCAGCATGATGTATGTCGGCTTGCAAGGGATGCCGCGGCGGGTCGCTGACTACGATCCGCGGTTCACCACCGCCAACGTCATCACGAGCATCTTCGCTTTTGTGCTCGCCGCGTCCATCGCCGTGTTCTTCTATAACGTCGCCGCCTCGTGGGTCGCTGGCGCGCAGGCTGCGCGCAACCCGTGGGCGGCGCAGACGCTCGAGTGGCAGGTGCCGACCCCCGTGCCGCTGGAGAACTTCGAGGCCATTCCCGTGGTGACCAGCGCACCCTACAACTATGGCACTCCGGAGCGCGCGCCCATAGCGGCCTCGGGCGCGGCGGGCGGCGAAGCCGCTGGCTAACGCTACTGGGCGGGGTGGCGCGCCGCCCGCGCCATCCTGCCCAGCAGCGGACGGAGCGACGAAGCACAGGCGACGAAGCACAGGCGACGAAGCACAGGCGACGAAGCACAGAGAGAACTGGGGGACAGACTATGGCCACCGTCATTTCCGCGCAGGGGCATGCGGAGACCGACCGCGCCGCGAACGACCGCAAGCTCCGCTTTGGCATGATCATCTATCTCATCACCGATATCGCGTTCGCGATCTTCCTGACCGCGGCCTATCCGTTTCTGCGGGGACTGAATACCGATAGCGGATGGTTTCCGTATCGCTTCCAGCTCGATTTCACCAGCGGCAACGTCATCACGGGCCTGTTGGTCGCGAGCGGCGTATGCTATTTCATCGGCTACCGCGCCCTGCGCGCCAACAACCAAGGCATCTTCAAGGTGGGCACGGCGCTAGCGGTGCTGCTGGTGCTCGTCTCGCTCGTCGCGCAGATCTCGGTGATGCGGCACTTCCCCTTCGCGGCCAGCGATGGCTCGTTCGCGAGCACGTATATCGTGCTCTCCGGCTATCACACCTATCACCTCGTGCTGGGCGCGTTCTTTGGGCTGGGGCTGGCAAATCGCGCGCTGCGTGGGCGTTACTCAGCGGAGAATGCCATCGGGGTGCGGCTCATCGGCTATTACTGGCTCTGGGCGATCGTGTACTCGGTCGTGCTCTCGGCCTTGCCACATCTGCTGCCGCCAGCGGTGTAGCGTCTGGGAAATAGCGCTGTGGAGCGGCGCCACGGGCATCACGGGGTCGCCGCTCTGTTCCTGGTACGCGGGGCCTCCACGGAACCGCCCACTGGCGCCACCTATCGAACGGCGCCACCTATCGTTCGCCATACCACTCGCGTAGCGCCCACCACGCAAAGGACCTCTCTTATGCAACGCGCCACCATACTCAGCACACCCGTCTCGCGGGCGAGCGTCTCCGCCTATGTGAGCCTGATGAAGCCGCACGTCACCATTCTGCTGTTGGGCACGACACTGGCGGCGATGGCCGTGGCGGCTGATGGCGCACTCGCGCTCGGCACGGTGTTCGCCACGCTGCTCGGCGGGGCGATGGCGGCGGGGAGCGCCAACGCCATCAACTGCTACTGGGACCGCGATATTGATCGGATCATGAGTCGCACACGCGGCCGCTCACTGCCCGCGGGGCGGGTCTCTGACGCGCATGCGCTGGTCTTCGGGGTAGCGCTGGGGGGTGGATCATTCGTCGTGCTGGGCGTCTTCGTCAATCTGCTCAGCGCGTTGCTGGCCCTCTCCGCCATCCTCTTCTACGTCTTCATCTACACGATGTGGCTCAAGCGCACGACGCCCCAGAACATCGTGATCGGTGGCGCGGCGGGCGCGGTGCCCGTGCTGGTCGGCTGGGCGGCGGTGACAGATCGCCTCGCGCTGCCGGCTCTCTTGATGTTCCTCATCATCTTTCTGTGGACGCCGCCGCATTTCTGGGCACTCTCGCTGGTGCTCAAGCACGATTACGCGCGCGCTGGCGTGCCCATGTTGCCGGTGGTGCGGGGCGAGCGCGAGACCCACCGGCAGATCGTGTTGTATACCGTCGCCCTGATCGCTGGGTCGCTCACCCTCTTTCTCATCCACACCATGGGCGCGTTCTATCTCGTGTTCACCCTGCTCCTCGGCGCGTCGCTCTTCGGCGCGGTCGTCTGGCTGTTGCGCACACGCACGTTGCGGAGCGCGCGCATGGTCTTCTGGTGCTCCAATTACTATCTGGCGCTGCTCTTCGCAGTGATGGTGCTCGATCGTGCGTTGCGGTAGTCGCGGACGGCAGCGGGCCACGAGCGGAGAGAGGTGCGGAGATGACCGAGCCACATATGACCG
>JADMIN010000380.1 GCA_015478575.1 Ktedonobacterales bacterium
CCCCCACCCCACGCTACGTGCCGCCGCCACCGCCGACGCCAACACCTCGGCCAACACCGACGCCCACGCCCCGGCCCACGCCCACCGCCACGCCGCTGCCCACACCGACACCCACGCCCACGCCCACGCCAGTGCCGGTGCCCTCGCGCAGTGGGCAGGGTCTCTGCTTGGGCGTATGGTGCGCCGCGTTTGTGACAGGGCCGTGGTGGGCCTACGTTGGCGGGCTGGCGCTGGCGCTGGGCCTGATAGGACCGGCGGGCGCGCTGACCCTGATGCGCGCGCGCGGATCAGCGGGTGCGCCGCCGCCGGAATAGCGGGTGACGCTGCGGACGGGCGCCCCCTTGAGGCTGGTGGGGCAGCCACGCTCCAGCGCGCGGGCGGCCGATCGTCGGCATTACCAGCGCCAGAAGCGCTCGATCTGAATGCCGGGGTAGGCGCGGCGTAGGGTCGCGGCATAGTGACCCACGCCAGTGATCATCTCCTCCTCAGAGCCGAAGAGCATGGGCACCTGGCTGGTATACATCTGGATGGCCTCTTGCTTGGCACGCATCGTGCCGGAGACTTCGACCAGTTCTGGCTCCATCTGGATGCCCAGCTCGCGCTGCCGCGCTTCGAGCGCGCCCTGGCGGCGCACATAGGGAAAGTCTTCGTAGAACTTGACATTGAGCTTGCGCTGGGCCAGGCGGTCGGCGGCAGAGCAGCAGAGCTGGTGGTCCACGTGGTGGCCGATGCCCATGGGGGCATAGAGGGCGGCGAGGGGCGCCCGCTCGTAGATAGCGAGGAAGACGCTCGCCAACTCCTCATCCAGCGCGAGGTCGCCCGCGCTGATGTCGCCGAAGAGCGATTCCTCGTTCTGATAGAGCGGTGGCGTGCCACGGTAGATAGCATCGGGATAGTCGAGCCAGAACACATCCGCGCCGAGTGACTCGACCGCGGCGCGGTCTTCTTCGCGTCGGCGTCGCACGGCCTCGGTGGCGTCGCTTCCCAGGCCCATGCGCTGGTGATTCTGCGCGGCGAAGGCCCCCAGTGGCGTGCCAGCGGGCGGCACCCCACCAAAGACCGTGACGACGAGCACACGCTGGCCAGTGGCGGTTTGCAGGCGCATGCTGCCCCCAGCCGAGAGGATGGCATCGTCGAAGTGGGGCTGGAAGTAGATCTGGCGGTATTGCTGATTGATGTGGTCGAGCGCTGTTAGTTGCATAGAGCCTCCGAATGTCGTAGTGGAATGAGCGCGTCAAGGTCATCTCCGCTCAAGCGGCGCAGCAGCGCCAGCAGATCGGGCGGCGGCGGCGCGCGCAGGCAGCGCGGTTCTCCGCTGAGAGGCGCGCGAAAGCAGAGGCGCCAGGCATAGAGCATCGGGCGGGGCGCGAGGAGGGGCGCCTCCGCTGGCTGGTAGCGCGTGTCGCCGGCCAGCGGCGCGCCACGCCAGGCGAAGTGCGCGCGAATCTGGTGAGTGCGCCCAGTGAGTGGCTCGGCGAGCACAAGAGTCAGGCCGTCAGCGACGGCCAACACGCGGTAGCGCGTGCGGGAAGGCTGGCCAGCGGCATCCACGATGGTGCGGCGGCGGTCCAGCGGATCGCGGCGCAGCGGAGCGTCTAGGGTATCGGCTCGCGGGTTGAGGGTGCCGGTGACGATCGCCACGTACTGCTTGTGTATAGTGCGGCGCTCAAACTGGCGCACCAGTGCCCGACGGGCGACTTCCGTCTTGGCGAAGAGAAGCAGACCAGAGGTCTCGCGGTCCAGCCGATGTAGCAGCCAGGGGCGCGCCTCGCCACGGGCAGCTTGCCGCGCGAAGACGAGATCGCAGAGCGTGCCAGCGGGATGGCGATACGCCGGGTGGGTCACCAGCCCAGCGGGCTTATCCACAGCAAGCGGATGGTCGTCCTCGTAGACGACGGAGACGCTCGCCGTAGTGGCATCGCCGCTGGTGAGAGTATTCGTGGACGGCTCACCCCACGTCGCGTGTATGGTCAGACCGGCTACCCCATTTCAGTAGAATCAAGCGATCCAAGCATCCCACTTAGCATAGTACATCCGCGCGCGGGCGGCAAACTTCGCCACGATGCCCGCCGCATAGCCTCAACTGGCCTTGCGACTGGGGGGGTCCATCGCCTACACTGCGTGCATGACCAGTAGCCGTCGCGGCGGGGTCGCGAGTATTTCGCGGGCGGATAGTTCGCGGGCGTTTCGCGGATGACAGGAGTAGGCCATGCGCAATCTGCCGAATATCTTGAGCATTGGCCGACTGCTGGCGACCGTGCCGCTGGTGGTACTCGTCCTCATCCACCAGCCGGCGGCATACCTCGGGGCGACCGGCCTCTTCCTCGCCAGTTCCGTCACCGATACGCTCGATGGCCGCATCGCACGCCGCTACCATTTGGTCTCGCGTCTGGGCGTCTTCCTCGATCTCACGGCGGATAAAGTCTTTGCCTCCGCTGTGCTGATCGCGCTCGTGCAGGTGCGCGCGGTGCCGGCCTGGATCGCTATCGTGATCATCACACGCGAGTTTTTGGTCACTGGCTTGCGCTCACTGGCGGCGGCGGATGGCGTGGTGATTCCGGCGGGCCGCTGGGGCAAGCAGAAGACGCTCCTGACGCTGACGGCGATGGGAGGCATTCTGCTGGCGATGGGGCTGCACGGGCGGACGGCATTCCCGCTTGGCTTGAGCACTGGGGGAGCCGCGCGGTATTTCCCTGATTACCTGCTCATCGTCGCAAATGTGCTCTTGCTACTCGCGGTGGTGTGGACCATCCTCTCAGCGGTAGAATATCTCCGCCAGGGATGGAGTGTCATCGCCGACCCTGCCCCACAGAAGTGACCACACCTCCCGCCTCTTTCCTGGCGGAGGGGGGAGAAGATCACGCTAGGACGCATTCGCACACAGGCGTTCGCACACAGGCGTTCGCACACAGGAGCATGTATGGCCAACACCAGCGACTTCAACCAATTCAATCAGACGCTCATCGCCGAGTTCCGGGCCACTGGCGGCAAGGTGAGCGGCCAGTTCGCTCGTTCTCCCCTGCTCTTGCTGACCACCATCGGCGCCAAGAGCGGCCAGCCACGCACGATGCCGCTGGCCTACACGACCGATGGCGACCGCTTGGTGATCATCGCCTCCAAGGGTGGCGCACCCACCAACCCCGACTGGTATCACAACCTCGTCGCCAATCCCTTGGTGACGGTTGAGCTGGGAAGCGAGCGATTCCAGGCGCGCGCGGTCGTTCCCGCGGGGCAGGAGCGCGAGCGCCTCTTCAACCAGATGGCCGAGCGGATGCCATTTTTCGCTGCATACCAGCGGAAGGTCACACGCCAGATTCCGGTTGTCGTCTTGGAGCGGGTCGGCTGAGGCGCGGATGCGCCGCTCTTCCCCCCACCGTTGGCGCGTACGCGCTAGTCCGTCGGCTGGCCGAGCTTGCGTTCGGTGCCACTAAGCAACCGCTCAATATTATCGCGGTGCGAGGCGATGATGAAGAGGCCCCCGCAGAGGATATAGACGAAGTGCGGGAAGGTGGAGTAGCGCGTGGGCAGAAGCGCGGCGGCGGCGATGATGCTGACCACGGCGCCAGTGATGGAGCCGAGCGAGACATAACGGGTGAGCGCGATAGGAATCAGTGAGGCAATGAACCCGATGAGCGCGGCCAGCGGCGTCAAGATG
>JADMIN010000381.1 GCA_015478575.1 Ktedonobacterales bacterium
GCTTCCCAGGCCCTTCGCTTCCCAGGCCCTTCGCTTCCCAGGCCCTTCGCTTCCCCTGTCTCCTTGCGGGGCGCCGAGCGTGCTCAGGATTCTACTCTACTGGCGTTCCATCCCGCAAGTGCGGTGCCGCCTGGGCCAGAAGCGCCGCTGGTTGAGGAGCGGGGCTGACGGGGCTGGCGCGGTGGCGCGGATGACGTTCTGAGGCCAGTTCCCCCTGGCGCAAAGTACGCAGCCGACGCTCGGCGCTGCCTGATGTGCGCGCGAGCCAGCGCAGCAGCAGCCAATGGTAGGGATCAGGCCAGGCATCTGGGTGGCGCTCGCGTACCCGCGCCAGCGCGGCCTCCGCGGTGAGGCCTTCGAGCAGGATCAGCGCGGCGCAGCAGATCGTCGAAGAGCGATTGATACCCGCATAGCAATGGACGAGCACGCGCTGCTCCGCGCGCAGCCGCTCCACTACCCACTCGGCCTCGGCGATGATGGTCGCCGCGTCCATGCCAGCGCTGCCTTCCCCCTTACACGACCAGCGGTCGCTGGGATGCTGGCTGCCAGTCAGCCAGGCATTGGGCATCTCGCAGAGGTTGAGGACGCCATCCACCGCGGGTCGGCGCCCCTGCTGGTCCTGGTGACGGATGCCGCCGATAAAGAGGCGGTGGTGATGGCGCCGCCCACGCAACGAGATGGCGATGGGGTCGCCAGCATACACCTCGTGGAGCCGCTTCGGCTGGAGCACCAGGCGCGATGGCCTCGGTGGTGTGGCGGACCAGTGACGCACAAATTCGACCGGCTCCACGGGACCCGGCCGCTCCTCCAGCAGACAGTGGCGCGCACGCAGCCAGAGCTGACCCAGCTCGACCTCGAAGAAGAAGGTTTCGCTCTTATCAAGATGGCGTGTGCGCACCGCACCGAAGACCGTGCGCGCGGTATGCTCGCGGGGAAGCGCATCTAAGTGCTCGAATGGCCCCCGACGCACATACCACTCGCCGCCAGGAAAGCGCAGCCGCCGCGGCACATAGTGCCCGCGCCCGCGCTCGGCGGGACGACCACCGACAACACACAGCACCAGCTTAGCTGACAAGCGAAGCTCCGCGTAGTCCAGCACGATCTCACTACGTCCGCGCCGCCGCTCGTCGCCGATGGCCTCCAGTCGCGCTCCCGCGAGTGAATCATAGTAGGGAAACGCTAAGATACGTGTAGGGCTTGAATAGCTTGTTGCCATGGCGCGATCATGCTCCCCCTTTGACAGGCTCGTGGGTGCCGCGTAGCTCACCAAGTATAGCAGATCAACCCTACTATCCCCCCGTTCACCTCTATCTTGACTCCTCGCCGACGGACATCCGCTCCGTGGGTCCTTTGGTGTTGGTTAAACGGCAAGCTAAGGCCAGAGCATTCGCATGCCATCCGGTATCTTAGCCGCTTATGCGCGGATGTACGCTATCCACCGCGTTCCCTTGTAACTGCTTAGGAGGGGTTGTAGGCGGCTGGTAGAGTAGAGGCATGGGAGAGCACGAGCGGAGCGTGGACTGGGAAGCGGCCTACCGAGCGCTACAGGCGGCGTACGAAGCGCAGGGCCAGCAGTTGGCCCAGGCGCTGGAGACGATTGCCCAGCAGGCGCAGCGGATCGCCGACCTCGAGGCCCGGCTGGCCAAGGACAGTCACAACAGCAGCAAGCCGCCCTCCAGTGATGGACTGGGGCGGCGCCCGCGCAGCCTGCGTCGACCGAGTGGGCGGCGTACGGGCGGGCAGGCCGGGCACCGCGGGCAGACGCTGCCCCTGGTCGAGACGCCCGACGCGGTGGTGCGGCACGCGCCCACGGCCTGTGCGCAGTGCCAGGCGCGGCTGGAGGGGCTGGCCGGCACGGTGGTCGAGCGGCGGCAAGTGCACGACTGGCCGCCGCCGCGCCTGGAGGTGACCGAGCACCAGGTGGAAGCGGTGCGCTGTCCGGCCTGTGGGGCGCTCGCGCGGGGCAGCTTTCCGGCTGAGGTGCGCGCGCCGGTGCAGTATGGCCCGCGGGTGCGGGCGGCGGCGGTCTACCTGAACCAGTACCAGCTCGTCCCGGAGGAACGCACCAGCGAGGCGCTGGCCGATCTCTTTGGCGCGGCGGTCAGCGACGGGACCATTGCCAGCTGGGTCGGGCAGGCGTCCGCGCAGCTCGCCCCCGCCGTCGCCCGCATCGCCGACTTGGTGGCGGCGGGCGCGCACCAGCATGCCGATGAGACTGGTATCCACGTCCAGGGGAAGCTCCACTGGCTGCACGTCAACAGCACCCGCTGGCTGACGCATCTGGCCTGGCATCGCCAGCGCGGGCGCGCCGCCACGGAGGCCATCGGCATTTGGCCGCGTTTTCGCGGCTGGGCCACGCACGACCGCTGGGCCAGCTATGACGCCTACGCCCACTGCCAGCATAGTTAGTGCGGCGCGCATCTGGTGCGCGATCTCGCCTTCCTGGCGGAGGAGCACTACCAACGCTGGGCGGGGGACCTGCGCGACTTGCTGCTGGCCATGCACCGCGCGGCAGAGGAGTGGCGCGCGCAGGGAGCGGCCCAGGTCCCGCTCCACGAACAGGGCGAGTGGATCGCGGCGTACCATGAGCTGCTGGTCGCCGGCTATGCCGCCCAAGCGCCCCCGTCCCCGCGTCTGCCGGGCCAGCGGGGCCGGCTCAAGCAGACCCCGGCCAGGAATCTCCTGGCCGCGCTCACGCGGCAGGCCGGGCGCGTGCTGGCCTTCCTCGCCGATCTGCGCGTGCCCTTCACGAACAACCAGGCCGAGCGGGACCTGCGGATGGTCAAAGTCCAGCAGAAGATCTCCGGCACCTTCCGCAGTGACGACGGAGCGACCGCCTACTGCCGCCTGCGCAGCTACCTTTCGACTATGCGCAAGCAGGGCCGCGGCATGCTGGAGGCCCTCAGCGCCGTCTTCCGGGGCTCGCCCTTACCAATTGCTTGGGGGTCCTAAGCAGTTACCCAGACCGTCGCCGACGCTTACGACGGCCTCGACCACTATTTCCGCTTCTACAATCACGAACGGCCCCACCAGGCGCTGAGCTATCAGACACCTGCTCAGGTGCATGGCGTGGCCTCGTCACCAGTGCTATACCGCTTGCTCCATTAACATCCGTGGGCGGGCAAGCTGTCTAGACATTGGGGAGTACCATACTTGACAGCGCCACGCGCAAGCCGTATATTCTTCGTATTATGAACAGACTCACTAGTCTCTTAGACACCAATGATCGTTCGATCAGCCAGCGGAACCGCTGGTGGTGGCCCAGCCCTCCGGCGTGATGGGTGGGTCATATGTGCTGGCGGCAAACACGGTCCAGCGGCAGGCCGGAGGAGAAGCAGAGGGATGTCCTCTGCTTTTTTGTTGCCCGCGACCGTGCCGCCCGGCTCGTTCCGCGACGAGGACGCGAGTTCCAATTCCCCGACCGACAGTGCCGCATGCGGCGGAAGTGACCGGCGATCATCCAGTCCCTTCCCACCGGGGTAGATGTGGCAGGCCAGTGCGGCGACCACCGCACCGGAATTGGAAGCAAGGGAGCCATCTCATGGTGATTGTTCTACGGCAAGGAGCCTCGCCCGCGGAGCGCGCGGCGATCATGCGCGTGCTGACCCGCGAGGGCGCGGATGGCGGGCGCGAGGAGCCGTTCGAGGA
>JADMIN010000382.1 GCA_015478575.1 Ktedonobacterales bacterium
GCTCAACCCTGGCCACCGCCCTCGATCATGCCCACCCAAAGAGTCGCGCCCGCATGCCGCCTCTGGTCTGCCGTGCGCGCTATGCTGATAGGCTGGTGAACCGTGTCCGTCATGCCGCTCCCACCCCGCGACTCTGCCGTCTCGCTCTGGCGCAACCGCGATTTCCTGCTGCTTTGGAGCGGCCAACTCGTCTCCTCCTTCGGTGGCGAGATCTCCAGCCTGGCCCTGCCGCTGCTGATTCTGACGTTGACCGGCTCAGCGGCACAGGCTGGCTTCGCCGCCGCGCTCAGCGCCGTGCCCGCGCTGCTCATCGGGCTGCCCGCGGGCGCGCTGATTGACCGCTGGGACCGCAAGCGCGTGATGATCATCTGCGACGTGCTGCGGGCGCTGACGCTGGCAAGCATTCCGCTGGCGTTGGCGCTGGGGCGCCTCACGATGCTCCAGATCTACCTCGTCTCGCTGGTGCAGGGAGGGTGTCAGCTCTTCTTTCTGCTGGCGCGGCTCTCGGCGCTGCCAAAGGTGGTGACACGCACGCAATTGCCTGACGCCGTCGCGCGCAACGAGGTGAGCGAGAGCGCCATCACGCTGGTGGGGCCGCCGCTGGGCGGGGCGGTCTTTGGCCTGGGGCGGGCCATCCCCTTTCTGGTGGATGCCCTCTCCTACGCCGCCTCGGTCATCTCGCTGCTCTTCATCCGCATACCATTCCAAGAGCAGCGCACGCTCCCGTCGCGTGCGCTGCGGCACGAGGTCGCCGAGGGGCTGCGCTGGCTGCTCTCTCAGCCACTGCTCCGCTTCATGTCGCTGATCTATGGCGGCTTCGCGCTCTTCCTCTCTGGCACGGGGCTGTGCCTGATCGTGCTGGCACGGCAGCGGGGCGCCTCGCCGCTGGGCATCGGGCTGATCTTCGCCGCGGGTGGCGCGGGCGGGCTGATCGGGGCGCTGGTGGCGCCAGCGGTGCGGCGGCGCTGGCGCTTCGGGCGCATCATCCCCCTGCTCCAGTGGATGTACGCCCTGCTGCAGCCGCTCTATGCGCTACTGCCAGGGCTGGTGGTGCTGGGGATAGTAGAGGCCCTGCTGATGGTCAACGACCAGATCTATGATGTCGTCTGGCCAAGCTATCGCATAGCGCTGATTCCCGATGCGCTGCAAGGCCGCGTGACGAGCGCCTATCTGCTCGTGCCGCGCGTCCTGCGGCCGCTGGGGCTGGCGTTCTCCGGCGTGCTGATTCAGCGCGTCGGCGCGGGGCCAGCGCTGGTGGTGCTCGCTGGCGGGCTGGCGCTGCTGGCGCTGGCCGTCACCCTGAACCCCGACGTACGCCACGCGGGCGCGGGAGACCCCCTCCCGCGCCAGTGAGGAGGGTGGGGAGCGGACCAAGTTCCCTCTTTGGCACGGTTATTGCCCTAGTCTCCCGCAGACCCGTCCGCTGGATGCGGATGGTCAAGGGAGAGAACCAGAAGCGCGCGGGCACAGGCCACCTGACGGCCACGCCCCGCGCACAGCACAGAACGCGCATCCAATGGGGTATGCGCATCTGTACGGGAGAAGGAGCAACCCACATGGGGATTATCGCGTGGATCATCATCGGCGGCATCGCTGGCTGGCTGGCTAGCCTCGTCGTCCGTGGAACTGGCCTAGGCCTGCTGGGTGATATCATCGTCGGCATCGTCGGCGGATTCCTCGGTGGCCTCATCCTCTCGGCCCTTGGCGGCACGGGAGTGAACGGCTTCACCATCTGGAGCGTCGTCGTCGCCTTTGTGGGCGCCGTCGTTCTGCTCTTGATCGTGCGCCTCTTCAGCGGCCAACGGGGCCGCGCGCGCATCTAGCCTAGCGCACACCCCCTTTCATCCAGCGGCCCCCAGAGCGGGACCGCTGGATGCCCACAACGAGCGCGGCGTCACACGCCGCGCTCATCTTGTGCCCCACACCACGCCACGCCGCCATCTCCTCCACCTCCACCCCCTTGCCAGCTTCCTGTATACTGACAGTGACAACCGACAGGAAGAAGAGGAAGAGGTGCGCCATGTCCAGCGACCAGCCCCAGCCGCCCACACCCAAGTGGGGCGACCCGATCAGTGGTATATCGCCCGCCCGCCAGCAGGAGCTACGCGACCTGGCCGCGCGGCAGCGCCAGTGGGCCGCCCAGGAGACGCCCGACCGCGAAAAGAGCGCCTTCGAGAGCGTGGAGCTGAACGGCGCGGAGGTCTTCTTCCTCGCCGCGTCTGCCCTCGCCGACCCCAACGGTGATGTGGAGGCCGCCGCCACCCGCCTGCGCGCCGTCAAAGCGCTTAACCCTACCACCTGGGTGGATCTCTCCGCCCTGCACCTGGAGGGCGCCTTCCTCCGCGAGGCCCACCTGGAGGGCGCCTCCCTCGGCGCGGCCCACCTGGAGGGCGCCTTCCTCCGCGCGGCCCACCTGGAGGGCGCCTTCCTCCGCGCGGCCCACCTGGAGGGCGCCTCCCTCGCCGCGGCCCACCTGGAGCGCGCCTCCCTCGGCGCGGCCCACCTGGAGGGCGCCGACCTCTACGCGGCCCACCTGGAGGGCGCCTCCCTCGCCGCGGCCCACCTGGAGCGCGCCTTCCTCGGCGAGGCCCACCTGGAGGGCGCCTCCCTCGGCGCGGCCCACCTGGAGCGCGCCGACCTGCGGCGTGCATATCTCGACAGCAAGACGATACTTGAAGCGACCGATCTCGGTCAGCCGCGCTCCCGCCTCGCGCGGCTGCTGCGCCGCCCGTCCCCGTATGGCGATGCCGCGCTGGGCGATATCCACTGGGAAGGACGCACCGACCTGACCCAGATCCACTGGGATACACTCCAGCGCCTCGGCGACGAGCGCGACGTCACCTGGCGCTCCAAGGTTGACGAGCATCGCGTTGTCGTGCGTGCCTACCGCCAGGTCGCCACGCAGTTGCGCGACCAGGGGATGAATGAAGAGGCCGACCGCTTCGCCGAGCGCGCGCAGATCCGCAAGCGCAAGCTCCAAGCGCGCCAGTTGCTCGGCGATTGGCGTCGCCCCTGGCTGCTGCCCTTCGATCTCGGTCGCTGGCTCTTCTCCTGGTTCCTCGCGCTGCTGGCTGGCTACGGCTATCGTCCCGGACGCAGCCTCGTCGCCTATATTCTGGTGATCCTCGGCTTCGCCTTCCTGTATGCCCAACTTGGCCTCACCAATGGCCACTCGCTGGATACCCAGGAGGCCATCGTCATCAGCATGACGGCCTTCCACGGGCGCGGCTTCTTCCCCAACCAGTTTCTGCCCGGCGATCCCCAGGCCGCTGTCGCCGCCGCCGAGGCGTTTCTCGGCCTGATCATCGAGGTCAGCTTCATCGCGACCTTCACCCAGCGCTTCTTCGGTGCCAAGTAGGAGCCTCACCCCTCGCCCCTCACCCCCTGTCCCGACGTGGCAAGGAGTGCCAGAGGGCAGAGAGGCCGATAGCTCGGAAGGGGCATAGCTTAGAGACACTCACAACTCGTGAAAAACACACCGATCGAGGCGCTCTACCTCAGTGGCCCATGACCCCTGGAATGGCTGCCTACGCTTCCCCCTCCCCGGCGCGGGGAGGGGGCTAGGGGGAGAGGTCCCACCGACACCAGCGCCCACCGACACAGACACCGCCTGCTCTTGACAGAACGAAACGGCAAGGGTATACTC
>JADMIN010000383.1 GCA_015478575.1 Ktedonobacterales bacterium
CTTCATCGTTATCCCCTTGCTGGTGGCGTTCCTGTCCTAGGCGCGCCGCGCGGGAAGTGGCTGAAAAGAGCGCAAAACAGCGTTGCCTCTTGTCGCGCCGCGGCATGTCTGGCATACTTCCACCACAGAACGGCGCGTGGCCAGCCAGGCCGCTAGCTCACCTGCCCCCTATGCTGGGAGGGCGCGCCGCGCGGAGGACCCTATGCCATCGCTCGTCACCCTGCGGCGGAAGGCCGTCGAGCCGCTCACCGGCGAGATGACCGCCGACTTGGCCGATCCACGCTATCCGCGCCGGGGGCCAGTGCGCATCTTGCGCACGCTCCTGCTCTTCTCGTGGAGCATCATCCTCGGCTACTTTACCCGCGCCGGCTGGAACTTCTACCAGATCGTGCGCACCAACAACGCCGTGTTGAATAATCCCGCCGCGCTGGCCTCGGCCCTGCTCTTGCCAGGGCCGCTGGCCGATTCCCGTAATTCTGGCTGGGTCTATCCCGTCCTCGGCCTCAGTTTCTTCCTGCTGATCTATGGCTGCTTCTGGGCCTTGCGCGACGCGGACCGTGAGCGCAAGGTGGCGCAGAAGCGTGAGGTGCGCGAGATCGTCACGCGCACGCTGCCCTTCCTCAAAGAGCAACTCCAGACGGCCCTGCGCGAGATCGGCTTGGGCGCGGACCGCGCCGCCGATCCACCGCAAGGCCCGCCCGATGACGCGGCGCTGCTGCCCGCGCCAGAGCATTTCGTCGGGCGCGCCGCCGACCTGGAATGGCTGCTGGAGCGGCTGCGCATCCGTGGCAGCATCGCGGCGCTGGGCGGCTTGGGCGGCATTGGCAAGACGACGCTGGTGGCCGTGGCGGTGCGGCGGCTACGGGCCGAGGGGCGCTTCCCCGATGGCGTCGCCGTCATCCTCTGCCAGGGCTTGAGCGACCCCATTGAGACGCTGCGCCGCACGCTCGCGCGCTTCGATCCCCAGCGGCGCCAGCCCGCCGCCAGTGATGCCGCTGGGCTGGCGGAGGCGGCGCGGCGGCTGCTCGCCGACAAAGATGCGTTGATCGTGCTGGATAATGTCGAGCCAGCGCTGCCCGTGGCCCAGGTCATCGCGCCGCTGCGCGCCGTGGGCGCCACGCTCGTCCTGACCGCGCGCCATGCCCTCTCGCATGAGGCCGTGCCGGTGGAGGCCGCGCGCACGCTTGACCTGCTCAGCCAAGAGGAGGCGCTGGATGTCTTTGCCCAGGCACTGGGCCGTACCACCGCGCAGCACCTCAGCGCGGAGGAGCGCATCGCCGCCGAGCGTATCGTCAGCGTGCTGGGGCGCCACACCCTGGCCATCAAGCTGGCGGGGGCGTATGCCGCGGACCTGCACCGCGATCTGGGCGCCTTGGCCCACGAGCTAGAGAATCCCCAACGGGCGATCGCGCTGCCACGCGGTGAGACGCCAGAGGCGGTGGCGCTGGTCTTCGCTGAGAGCACGGAGGCGTTGCCGCCGGAGGCGCGGCGGCTCTTCGCGGCGCTGGGTGTCTTTGCCACGCCACAGTTCGGGCGGGCTGCCGCGCTGGCGCTGGGCCAGGCGCTGGCGCTCACCGAGCCGGAGACCACGCTGAACCTGCTCGTGTTGCGTGCTCTGGTCGTCGCCTATACCAGCGATCTCATTCCCGAAGGGGGCGACCGCGAGCGGCTGCGGCTGCATCCGCTGCTGCGCGCGCTGGCTGGGGCCGAACTGGCGCGCTGGCCGGAGGGGGACCGCGACGCGGCCTATGGCGCTCTGGCGCGCTATTATGCGACCTATGCCAACGAGACGGGGGATACGACGCTGCCGCCCGATGAGGCCAACATCACCGGCGCGCTTGAGTGGGCACACGACCACGGCCACGACGAGTTGGTGGCGGCCCTGTGCGCTGGGATGCAATATTTCTGGCGCGACCGCTGGCGCACGGATGACAGTCTGCGCTATCTGCCCTGGGGCATCGCGGCGGCGGAGCGGCGGGCGCGGGCCACTGGCCAGCGCGGTGACCGTCTGCGCGCCGCCGACCTAGCCCTTTTCTACGGGCAGGTGTTGCGGCGCACTGGCCAGTTGGATGAGGCCGAGCGCACCTTCCAGGCCAACCTCGCCATCCGCCGTGAGGCCCAGGACGCGCCGGGCGAGGGGGCGGCGCTGGCGCAACTCGGCAACCTGGCGCTGCGACGTGGGCGGCTGGAGGAGGCCGAGCGCTACACGACGCAGGCGCTGGCGCTCTTCCGTGCCGCGGGCGACCCCCAGAGCGAAGCCGACGCGCTCACCGATCTGGGGCAGGTCGCGCAGCGCCGTGGGCGCGATGCCGAGGCTGAGCGCGCCTATCAGCAGGCGCTGGCGCTCTTCCAGGCCGCGCGCGACCGGCAGGGGGAGGGCTGGGTGCTCAACGTGCTGGCGCGGCTCGATGCCGCGCGTGGGCGTTTGGAGGAGGCCGCGCGCACCTTCCAGCAGGCGCTGGCCATCGGGCGCGAGCTGCAGGACCGGCAGGGCGAGGGGTTGGCGCTGATCGGGCTGGCGCAACTGGCCGAGGCCCAGGGCCAGCTTGACGACGCTGAGCGAGAGTATCGCGTCGGCCTCGCTATTCTCGACGAGGTGCGGGACGCCTTCAACTACGCCGGGCGCGCCCAGGATTTCGCCGCGTTCCTCATCCAGCGGCGCGGCACGCGCGAGGAGGGGTGCGCGCTCTTTGCCCAGGCGGCGCGGCTCTACGCGCGCATGGGCCTGCCGGAGGACGAGGCCGCCGCCCGCGAGCGAGCCAAGCGGCTCGGATGTGGGTGACAGGGCGCACGCCGCTCCCGCTTCTCGGTCGCTTGATCTGTCATTCGCCAACCTATCAGACGCGATGCGTTGACAGCCCACGGGGGCTGGGCTATGCTATGGCTGAGGCGCTGGATGCCCACATGAGTGCGACATCGCGCCCGCGCGGAAGGTACATGGCTCCATCATGCGAGTGACGATGAAGGGCGACTACGGCTTGCGCGCGATGATTGACCTCGCGGCGCACTATGGCCAGGGACCGATCCCCAGCGCGGATATCGCGGCGCGCCAGTTCATTCCTGAGAACTTCCTCGATCAGTTGCTCATCACCTTGCGGCGCGCTGGCCTGCTCAAGAGCCACCGCGGGCCGCGAGGCGGGCACATGCTGGCCCGCCCACCCACACAGATTAGCATGGGCGAGATCATCACCATACTCGATGGCAGCCTCGCGCCGATGGAATGCTTGCCCAATCCTTCAATCTGCCAGTTGACGGCGGGATGCGCCATCCGTGAGGTCTGGGCACAGGTGGATGACTTCGCCCAGCGCCTCCTCAGCACGACGACACTTGAGCAACTCGCCGGGCGCCACCGCCTGCCCACGCCACACGATCAGGATCTCACGTATTGTGTCTGAGCACGGTGCGTGCGGGGACGGTGCGTGCGGGGACGATGCGTGCGGGGAGACGTGGTGTGGGGCGGCGCGGCCTCCTGCCGGCGTACCCGTTGGCCCTGGCGTGCTCGCTGGCCGCGTGGAAGAACTAGGAAGAAATCTGAGTGGCGGCGCGATTCCGCTGATGGTACAATGCCGGAGGAAGAGGCCATGCCGACACGGACCCCCCCTGCTGACATCCTCTTCGACACGAATCCGACACGGAG
>JADMIN010000384.1 GCA_015478575.1 Ktedonobacterales bacterium
CGACGCTGCTGGAGTTGATGGCCGAGGCTGGCGGCGACGTGCTGGGGCTGGACTGGCGCGTGCCGTTGGATGATGGCTGGGCGCGGCTGGGCGGTCCGGCGCGTGTGGCCGTTCAGGGCAACCTCGACCCCACCGTGCTGACCGCGCCGTGGGAGGTCGTGCGCGCCGAGGCGGAGGATGTGTTGCGACGGGCCGGAGGACGCCCAGGGCACATCTTCAATTTAGGGCATGGCGTGTTGCCGGTAACACCGCCAGAGGTTCTCGAGCGGCTCGTGGAGTTCGTGCATCAATGGCGAGCGAACGAGAATACACCACGTGCGCTGGATTGATACACCGATCGGAGACGTCGCCCATAGGCCACATCAAGCATCCGCGTCGCGGAGCGAGGGAAGGCGCTGCATTTCGCACGGAATCCAGCGGGCGCGGCATAGTGAGCACCGCTCATGAAACTTGACAGGTGCTGGTAAATGTGTCATGCTATCAAGGTTGAGTGCATGCGGATAGATGTCTACTGAGTGCATCACTGGCATGACATTCTCCACATCAACCATCCAATTTCCCCCGATTATCCGTTGTCATGTATAGATCGTCGTACCCAACGCGGACAGCGAGAACATTGCTATGAGAGCTTAACCAGGACGCGCATGCCGCCTCATTGCTGAGATGGCGCATGCGCTGGTCTCACTAGCCCTGATAGAAGATACCGCGCCGCGTTGGGCTGGCATCTCCCTTATGGAGTTGCCAGCCCCTATTTTTGCCGGACTGCCGGTAAGGAGGGCCACATGCCTGATACTATCTCTCGTTCGCCGGGTAACCCCCCAGGAGCACCCCGCTCCCCAGCCTCCCCTCCCAATCGCCCTGCCACCGGCACGACATCGCGCCCTGCTGGTGGTCCGAATGGCGGCGGTGGTCTGCGTCCCGCTGGGGGCGCGCCGAGGCCCAGTGGCCCGCCTCACCCAAGTGGCGCGCCCGTCCAGCCAGGGATGCCCCCTCGGCCAGGGAGCGGCCCAGGCGCCCCGGGCGGGCGGCCTGGTAGCGGCGGCGGCTTTGGTGGCCCTGGCGGGCGACCGGGTGGGGGTGGCCCTGGCGGGCGACCCGGCGGCGGCTTTGGTGGCCGGCCTGGTGGGCGCCCTGGCGGTGGTCCCGGTGGGCGGCCGGGCGGTGGCCCTGGCGGGCGACCCGCGAACCGACGCAATGGCCGGGGCCCCGCCCCACAGGCGGCCGGTGCTGGCCCGCGCACCCCTGTGGCGCAGAAGGCATCCGGGCCTATCGCCCTCCCGCCGCAGATTCTGGTGAAGGATCTGGCCGAGCTGCTCAACGTGACCGTCAACGAGGTCATCCGTGACTTGATCGCCAATAGCATCTTCGCCAACATCAACGAGGTCGTCAGTTACGAGGCGGCCGCGAAGGTGGCTGAGGCCATTGGCTACACACCTGAAGAGGCCGCGGCTGCCGCGCCGACCCCCGCGGTGACGCCGCGCCCAGAGGCCGCGCTGATTGGCGCGGCGGCGCATGCCCATGAGATGGGGCGTGTGTCGCGCCCGCCAGTTGTCACGGTCATGGGCCACGTAGATCACGGCAAGACGTCCCTCCTAGACGCCATCCGCGACACACGTGTCGCCGCGGGCGAGGCCGGCGGCATTACCCAGCACATCGGCGCGTATCAGGTCGAGATCAATGGGCGCAAGATCACCTTTCTGGATACACCGGGTCACGAAGCCTTTACGGCTATGCGCGCGCGCGGCGCACAGGTCACAGATGTGGCGGTGATCGTCGTCGCCGCTGATGATGGCGTGATGCCGCAGACGCTGGAGGCGATTGACCACGCGCGCGCGGCCCAGGTGCCGCTCATCATCGCGCTCAACAAGATTGACAAGCCGAACGCCAACCCGGATTTCGTCAAGCAACAACTAGCCGACCACGGCGTAGTGATCGAAGAGTATGGCGGCGATGTGGTCTGTGTGCCGGTCTCCGCGAGGAAGGGCACCGGCCTCCCGGCGCTGCTCGAGATGATCCTGCTCGTCACCGAGATTCTGGACCTCAAATCGAATCCAAACGGTCCGGCGCACGGCGTCATCATCGAGGCGCGGCTTGATCCCGCCAGCGGCGTGACGGCCACCGTACTGGTGCAGGAAGGCTCACTCAAGATCGGCGATATGACGGTCGTCGGCAGCATCTCAGGCAAGGTCCGCGCGATGTTCGATGACACTGGCAAGCGCATCAAGAAAGCCACGCCGGCCATGCCGGTGGGCATCCTTGGCCTGCCAGAGGTGCCCGCGGCGGGCGATCGGCTAGAGGTCGTGGCGGATGAGCGGGCGGCGCGCGTGCTCGCGCAGACGCGGAAAGACGCCGCCCACACGGCGGCGATGCAGAACATCACGCTCGACACGCTCTACACCCAAATGCGTGAGGGCAAGGTCAAGGAACTCAACCTGCTGATTAAGTCGGACGTGCAAGGCTCGGCGGAAGCTATCAAGCACGCGCTCACACGTGTCGCTGAGGAGAACGCGGAGCAGAACCTGAAGGTGCGCCTAATCCATGACGGCGTGGGCAATGTCACCGAGACAGATGTACATCTCGCGTCAGCCTCCAAAGCCATTATCATCGCCTTCAATGTGAAGGTGGATGGCCCAGCGCAGCGCGTCGCCAGCATCGACGGAGTGGATATCCGCTCCTACAATGTCATCTACAAGCTCGTAGATGACATTGACGCGGCCCTCAAGGGCATGCTAGAACCCGTCTACCGCGAGCAGGTGGATGGACACGCTGAAGTCGCCCAGGTCTTCAAAGCGGGCCGCACGTTGCAGATCGCCGGTTGCCGTGTGCTGGATGGCAAGATCACGCGCTCGTCTCAAGTGCGGCTGCAGCGCGACGGCAAGGTCGTCTTCACTGGCCTGGTCGAGTCGCTGCGCCGTGGCAAAGACGACGTGCGTGAGGTCGCACAAGGCTTCGAGTGTGGCATCGTCCTCGAAGGCTTCAATGCCTTTGAGGCCGGCGACATCGTCGAGACCTTTAGCAAGGTGCGCGTCTAGCGACTCGCCTTCTGGTGGCAGGCCGGCGTGGCGCTCGCGGGGGCGTCCGCGCCGGCCTTGCGCTGTGCGGCACTACGCATCGTGGCGTCCTCCTGGGCAGGAGAAGGGCTACCGCCGTTGTAGCTCGCCAGCACGTAGGTTATCCTTTGGATGTGGCAGCGGGGCCTCCGCTGCCCTACCACACAGCGACTGTCGTCGCTGTCTCTCTCAGACTGGAGGTGAAGCATGCGGAGTTACCGACGCCAGGACCAACTCGGTGAGGTCATCACGCGCGAGCTAAGCGACCTCATGCACTCCCGGATGAAGGATCCGCGCATTGGCTTTGCCAGTATCACCGATGTCGAGGTCTCCGCGGATCTGCGGCACGCCAAGGTGTTCGTCAGCGTGATGGGCAGCCCGCAAGAGCAGCAGGATACCATGAAGGGCCTGGGGCACGCCGTGGGCTTCCTGCGGCACGAGCTGGCCCAACGCTTGACGGTGCGGCACGTGCCAGAGATTGTCTTCAAGCTCGATCACTCCATCGCCCAGGGTGTCCACATGCTGGATTTGATCAATCGTGTCAGCGCCACCGAGGCGCGAGCATCAGGC
>JADMIN010000385.1 GCA_015478575.1 Ktedonobacterales bacterium
GCTCTGGCCGCCATAAGCCGAAGGCGAGAGCACGACAGAGATGAGGACGGATCCCGCCCAGCCCGCGATGATGACGAGGCCAAAGACCGCGACCGCGACGCGCCCCAGCACCCCGCGCTGCGCACGTGCCCGGAATGCCGCCCCAACGCCCGCGGCGAGCAACAAGGCGCCACACAGCCACCACAGCGGCAGCGCGGTTCGCGCGATGTCGCCCTCACTCCCCGCGACCACCATCAGCCAGGCCGAGAGCGGAAACGCTTCAAGGGCGATAGCGGCGAGCGGCAACAATGCGCCTGTTAGCCAGTGCCGTGAGCGCCTAGGAGCGCGCGACGGCGGGGATGGCGCCTGGTCGGCCGCGGCGTTGGCGGCGGGTGGCGCGGTGAGAGGAGCATGTGCGCTCATGCGCCGACCTCCATCTCCAGGCGTGGCTGGCGCGGTGTGGCCTCTGTGCCGGGCGGAACGCTCTCGCGCGGCTGCTGCTGCCCCCAGCGATTCGTTCCCCGCAAGGCCAGCGTCTCATTGAGCAGCCGATCCCAGGTCGCCGCGTTGCCCACGCGTGTGAGCGGCAGATCGCCAGCTTCGAGCGACTCATCACCCACCAACAGCAGCGCGACCGCGGCGCCGCGAGCGCGCAGCCGCCGCAACTGCTCGATGCCCTCACCTCCCAGACCAGATGGCGTGCCAATATAGACCACCGTGCTGCCATAGGGCAGCCGCGATTCCTCAGCGGCGAGAATCTCGGTGATGGGCGTGGCGAAATACGGAATCACCCGCGCGAGCGACTCCTGAATGCGCACGATGTGATCGCGGCTGGTGCTCGGCGGAATCCGTATCCGCAACTTCGCGGAAGCGATAGCCCGCTGAATCGCCGCCTCGTCGAGCGGCGCATCGTTCGGGCCGCGCATAGTCGGCGCCACAGCCTCAGCTTCGGCCAGAATACCGTTGGCGTAGAGACCGACGGCATACCCCTGTTCGAGTCCCCATGTGGCAACGGACGCCGCGACACTGATAGCAAGCTCAACCAGCGCCGGGTCATAGCCAAGCACGGGATTATCGTAGGTGCGCTGGTCAGCGAAGATGGCCAGCGTGTGGTGCGCGGAAGGCTCAAAGACCTTGGATTGCAGCTCTCCCGTGCGCGCGGTCGCCTTCCAGTGGATGCGGCGTGGCTCATCTCCTGGCTCATAGGGGCGCACCCCCCCGATCCGCAGCGGATCTTCCAGCAGGCGGCGCGGCGCTGGGCGCTCGCCAAATGGCGCGCGGGCGGGCAACCCAAAGCGCTCGAGCGGGACGACCAGCGGATAGATCAGCACACGCTCGACCGCGGTCTCGCTTCGCTCGCGCGTGAGCAGTCCAAACGGATCGCCACTGCGCAGGGTCATCGGGCCGAAGGTGTAGATGCCGCGCGCGAGACAGCGCATACGATAGCGGCGCGTGACCCGCTGAAACGCCCAGAGCGAAAGAACATTGATCTGGAGCAGGCGGAGCGGCTTGACCGAGGTTTCGAGCCGAGCGCCGCGGATGGACACCCCCTCTTCTGGCACCTCATCCTCGACCTCGAGACGCGGCAAAGGGAGCAGCTTGCGATTATCAATCGTGAGCGTGAGGATGACCTCGTCCCCGATCTCCGCGCGCCGCGTGCTAAACGAGCGCCGCACGCTCACGCCCGCCAGACAGAAGCGATACCAGATCTCCGGCACCGCCCCCAGCACGATGACCAGCAGGCCAGCCACAATGAGCAGCGGCATCCGCAGCGGCACACTCAAGAGCAGGAGACCGATACCGACGATATACCAAGGGCGCCGCGACAGCAAATGTTCATCAGGAAGCGTAGGCAGATCGGTCCCATAGGCCATAAGGGGCTCCTTCGGTCAGCCGGTCAGCGCGGATGCCCAGCGCACGGCTCGCCGCGCGCCCTCGATCCCCGGACGCTAGCGCCGCTCCATCTGGATGGTCTCCGCCGGGGCGGGAATCTTGGCGAGCACGTCATCAATCACCGCGCGGGCGTCCTGGCTGCGCAGGCGTCCCTGCGCGGTGATGAGGAGGCGGTGCGCGAGGACGGGCGCGGCCAGCGCCTTGATATCATCCGGCTTGACGTAGTCGCGTCCCCCCATGGCGGCGGCGGCCTGAGCGGCGCGGAAGAGGGCGAGCGCCGCGCGCGGGCTGGCGCCCAGCTCAACCGACGGATGCTCGCGGGTGGCCCGCACGACGCCGAGCAGATAATCCGCGACCGGCGGCGTGACCGTGACCGCTCGCACCGCTGGCAGCAGCGCAAGCAGCTCATCGCTTGAGAGCACGGGCGCCAGCGTGTCGAGCGGTTGCGCATCCTGGAAGCGGTAGAGCATGGCGCGTTCCTCTTCCAACTCAGAATACGCGATGCCCAGCCGGACGAGGAAACGGTCGAGTTGCGCTTCTGGCAGCGGGAACGTGCCTTCGAGTTCTATGGGGTTCTGCGTAGCGACGAGCAGAAAAGGCCGTGGCAGCGCCATCGTGCGTCCATCCACTGTCACCTGTCGCTCTTGCATCGCTTCGAGGAGCGCGGATTGGGTGCGCGGCGTCGCGCGGTTGATCTCATCGGCCAGCACGATCTGCGCGAAAATAGGCCCCGGCCGGAACTCGAACTCGCCCACCTTCTGGTTGTAATAGCTGATACCCGTAACGTCGCTCGGCAGCAAATCGGCCGTCCCCTGGATGCGCGCGAACGAGATGCCCAGCGAGCGCGCCAGCGCCTTGGCCATCACCGTCTTGCCCAGTCCTGGCACATCCTCGATGAGCGCGTGGCCTTCGCTGAGCAACGCGACGAAGAGCAAGTCAATCGCCCCGGTCTTCCCCACGATCACCCGACCGACATTCGCGCGCACCGCCTCGGCGGCGCGCCGCACGCCTTCGACACCGGCTCCGCGCGCATCCCCTGGATTCGCGGCATGCGGATCTGCGTTTCCCATCAACGCTCCCTCCCCATTGGCTACGAGCATGGTGCCGTCCGTTACGCGGCGCGCCCCAGGCCTCACCGGCTGGATGGCGACCCCTGGTCAGGTCCCCCACCCACCGCACAACAAAAAAGCTTCTACGAGCGCGGCCTATCGCGGAGCGATAGAAGCCGAGCCGCTAGAAGCCATCAGCTCCTCGTGGAGCGATTAGAGACGAGCCTCATCACCTACTAGGGTCAGACCACATCTCCCCCGGCCACGATGGCATGGGAGGCGCGAGCACACCTTACCTGTAGCATACCGCATGCCGGCAAGCAAGTGGGCAAGCACAGACGCGCGCCCACCGCTGGAACGCCTCCCGCGTACCTGAAATCCCAACATATCCCACGGCTTGTGCCTTGTCGAGGGGCGAGAGAGATAGCTACCTTCCTCTGGGAAGAGCGCAGGGGCACCCACCAGCGTCTGCTAGAAGAAGGCGCTGGTACATCTATGCCCCCCTCCGCGATGCCCCCCTCCGCGATGCCCCCCTCCGCGGGTGATCCCAGCCGCGCGTTGCTGGAGAGCCCGCGCTGCCGAGCTAGCCAGCGGCTTTGGCCCAAGTGCCCGTTCCGCGCCAGCGCCGTGGACAACGCTCCCCCCTCCCCGACTCCCCCTTCCCTCGCAGGGAAGGGGGCTGGGGGG
>JADMIN010000386.1 GCA_015478575.1 Ktedonobacterales bacterium
TCTTCCCAGCGGAAGGAAACTGTCTCTTTTGCCCCTCGACCATGCACAAGCCCTGGGCGAAGGGGTGTGGCGAAGGGGCGGCGGGGGTGATGGGCGACCCTCTTGCTTGACCGCGGACGCTCCCATGACATAATGAGAGGCAGCAAAGGAGATCGCTCAACGGACGACGCGGGGCGCTTTCGCGGCGTTTCACAGCGCGTAGGGCTGTTGTGTCATGCTAGAGTGGGATGAAGATGAGGATTCGCGATGCGTGAGGAGTTGGTGACACCGACGGTTGCCCGGCGGCTCGCTCAAGAAGGCCTGAGCTGGGAGCCGGGGATCGGCGATTGGTGTACGGTGCTCGGCGCGGCACACATCGGCGAGGGAAACGCTGGCCTCTGGCTCGTCGCGGGCATTCAGCCAGCGACGGGGCTGCTGGCGCTGGTGGATGCCGCTGGGCAGTGGCCCATCGCCCAAGTGCCCGCGCGCGACTGCCTCTGGCTGCCCACCGCTGGCAAGCTCAAGATGTGGCTGCGCGCGCGGGGCTACGTCGTCACAACCGGTGCGGTCGCCGCCCGTGTGCTTGGCGCGACCAGCCAGGCCACACGCGATGTCTGCCGCGCGACGCGGCCGGGCGACCCCGCGCCCGTGGATGGCGAAGGCTTGAGCGAAGCTGATGCCGTCGCTGATGTGATTTTGCGCCTCCTCGGCGGCGCCCCCGCTGACGCCCCTCGCGTCTCCTGGTAGCGCGGCGCTCCCGCCCACCTGAATCGGCACGCGCGATGCGGTCTCTCGTGGCTCGTGTGGAAGGGAATCCGGCCCGCTGGTCGCGGTGGGCGCGACATGCCGACGAAATTGCCCTTGCACGCGCGCGGTGGCGTGGTAGAATATCCATCACGAGCCTTTCCAAGCCATCACCCAGCGCGGTGTGTACCCAGGAAAACCGCCTATTCCCGCCGTCTTCTCTGAAGGCGAGCGGTGGCGACACACCGCTCGCGCGCTCCTAATTCACCGGCTCGCGTACCTATTCACCGGCTCGCGTACCTATTCCCTGGCTCGCGTACCTATTCCCTGGCTCGCGTACCCATTCCCTGGCTCGCGTACCCATTGCATACCTATTCCCTGGCATCCGCTGGTACCCCGCTCATCCCTCGCGATTCGCGTTCCGCCGTGGTGGCTTCCGGCGCACTCCGCCGGGCCGCGTGTTGTCCGCCAAGCGTGGCATGTTTCCGTTGCGTGAAGAAGGGAGTCTGAGCAATGCGTTTCTGGCGTCTTCTGGCGGTCTTCTGGATGGTCGCGGCCACCCTCCTCACGACAGCCGCGGGCGTTGATGCCCACGGTCGGAGTGGGGCCAGCACCACCGCCCGCTCCTCCACCGCCCGCTCCTCCACCCGTCGCTCCATTTCTCGCGCCAAACCGCGCTATCTGAGTTCCCGCCGCACGACGCGCCCACACGTGACGTCGCGTCGGTGGAGCAAGGGGGGGCGTGTCCGCCCAATGTATCGCCTGGTGCGTCGCCGCGCCACCACCAGCTACCAGAGCGGCTTCAGCCCACAGCAGGTCCAGAGTGCGTATAGCCTCGGTGGGGGCCTGGATGGCTCCGGCATCACCATTGCCATCGTCACCGCCTATGATGACCCCACCGCCGCTCGTGATTTCGATGTCTTCTCGACCCAGTTCGGGCTGCCGACGATCGCGGGTGGCTGCGGCTGCTTTACCAAGGTCAACCAGACCGGCGGCACAACATATCCACGCGCGGACGCGACCTGGGCGCTGGAGGCCAGCCTGGATATCGAGTGGGCACACGCGCTCGCCCCCGGCGCGCGTATCCTGCTTGTCGAGGGCAACAGCGACGACTTCTCGGTGATCGTCCGCGCTGAGGACTATGCCACCTCGCACGCGCAGGTCGTCTCGAATAGCTGGGGCGAGGCCGAGTTCAGTGGCGAGAGTGCCTATGACTACCACTTCAATAAGCCTGTGGCCATCACCGTCGCCGCGGGTGACACGGGCACGCCCGCGGAATACCCGTCGGCCTCGCCCTACGTAATCTCTGTTGGCGGCACGACGCTGACGCTTCAAGGAGCGTCGAGCGGCGGGAGCTGCGATGGCGGTTGTTTCTATGGTGGCGAGCGGGCGTGGAGTGGCAGCGGTGGCGGCGCCAGCGCCTACGAGCGCCAGCCGGCCTACCAGAGCGGTCTCTGCTCCGCGAGCATGTGCCACGGCAAGCGTGGCACGCCGGATGTCGCCTGGCTAGGCGATACGAGCCAGGGCGTGGCCATCTACGATAGCACGAAGTATGCGGGCAGCGCGGGCTGGTGGGATGCCGGTGGCACGAGCGTCGGCGCGCCCAGCATCGCCGCGTTGATCGCGCTGATTGATCAGGCGTTCGGCAAGCAGGTGAGTAATCGGCTCGACTCCCGCTTCTTCTATTCGCTATACCGAGCGAGCGGCTCTGGGGGTGGCGCCTTCCATGACATCACCGCTGGCTCCAACGGCAAGAAATGCTGCGCCGCGGCCCAGGGCTACGATCTCGCCAGTGGCCTTGGCTCACCGATTGGCACTGCGTGGCTGAACGGCGGATAGGCGCGTTCGGCTCGCTGGGAGGCGCCTAGAGGCGTGCGGGAATCCAGGACCACAGCGGGTACCGGCTCAGAAGGGGTACTCCGCTTTGGTCGAGCCAAGGCATGACAGCGGGCGAGCGGACCGCCCCGGCAGACGCCGACCCCCAAGGTCGTGGACGGCTCCGCTTCACATTATTGCATCATCATATCATGATGTGGTAATGTGTTTATGCGAGAAGAGGCGCCGCTTGTGGCACCTAGTGGGAGGCAAGGCACCATGTTGAAAACAGCCCATACGACTGGACTTGCCCTCAAGGCCAAGCTCTTCCGTGGATTCTCCGACCCTTCGCGGCTCGCCATTCTTGAGGCCCTGCGGCCTGGTCCGCTCAGCGTTGGCCAACTCGTGGCCGCCACCGGGCTGAGTCAACCCAACGTCTCCAACCACTTGGGGTGTCTCCACGACTGCGACCTCGTCGCGCGGAAGCAACAAGGGCGATACATCTTCTATCGCTTGAGCGACGCGCGCGTAGACGGACTGCTCGCTCTTGCGGACGAGTTGCTGAGCGACGTGGCAAAGGGCGTGTACGAATGCACGCGCTACGGCGTCGAGGCGCCTGAACCGGCGGGGGCGCGGGGGCGCGGAGCATGACGGGGCGCGAAGGCCACCCCCAGTGGCGCGATCGAACTGATGATCGAAATGACGCGCGGGGCGACTCGGCGCGCCTGACGAGCGCGCGAGGATACACGCGCGGAGACTGGCTATCCATCCTGCTCGCCAGCGCGACACTCGTCCCCTTCTTGTTGGTGCGTTTCACCCGGCTCGGCGGCGGGACGCCTGCCATCGTCGCCGTCGTGACCGGCCTCGCCATTGTCGCCGCGGCCTTCTTCCTCTCGTGGGCGACCGAAGGGCTTGAGAGCGTCGTGCCGCAATCCGTCAGCCTCGCGCTCCTGGCCCTCATCGAGGTTGCCCCAGAATACACGTTCGAGGTGATCCTGGCCTACCGCCGACAGACGACGCTCGCCGCCGCCTCCATGACCGGCGCCAACCGGCTGCTGCTAGGC
>JADMIN010000387.1 GCA_015478575.1 Ktedonobacterales bacterium
ATCTCAAGGTGTTCTTCATCAAGGATGCCATGAAGTTCCCCGACCTCGTGCATGCCTGGAAGCCTGATCCGGTCTTCAACATTCAAGATCCCCGGCGCCAGTTTGATTTCGCCAGCAATCTGCCTGAGATCATGCACATGCTCACCTTCTGGGCCAGCCCGTGGGGTGTTCCGGCCGATCATCGGCATATGAACGGCGCGGGCGTCAACACCTATAAATGGGTGAATGCCCAGGGTGAGGCGGTGCTGGTCAAGTACCACTGGATCAGTCAGCAGGGCATCCGCAATCTCACGATGAAGGAAGCGGCAGAGATCCAGGCCCGCGATTGGAACCACGCCACCCGCGACCTCTATGACGCGATCGAGCGCGGCGACTTTCCGAAGTGGGAGTTGCGCGTCCAGATCATGGCCGATGGCGAGCACCCTGAGTTGGATTTTGATCCGCTCGACGATACCAAGATCTGGCCTGAAGACCAGTTCCCCATGCGGCCCGTCGGCATGATGACGCTGAACAAGAACCCCCTGAACTACTTTGCTGAGGTTGAGCAGGTGGCATTCGGCACCGGCGTCCTCGTGGAGGGGCTGGATTTCTCCGACGATAAGATGCTGCAAGGGCGGACGTTCTCCTACTCCGATACGCAGCGCTACCGCGTCGGTCCGAACTATCTGCAACTGCCCATCAACCGCCCACAGGTGCCCGTGGCCACCAATCAGCGCGACGGCCAGATGGCTTCCTATGTGGACGCGATTCAGGAGGGCGAGAATCCCCACGTCAACTACGAGCCAAGCTCGCTGGGCGGCCTGAAGCCGACGCCGCAAGCTGGCAAGCCCCATACGCCCTACATCGCGGGGAACCTCGTCCGTGAGCCGATCACCCGGGGCAGCGACTACCAGCAGGCGGGCGACCTCTGGCGCACCTTCGCGGACTGGGAGAAGGATGAGACGATCACCTTCATCGTCTCCGGCCTCACACTCTGCACGTCAGAGATTCAGGAGCGTATGGTCTACCACTACGCCCAATGCGACGAGGAGTACGGGCGGCGCGTGGCCGAGGGCCTAGGTCTGTCGCATGCGAAGCCGATGGCCCAGACTGAAGCGTCGAGCACGCGCTAGCCAAAGCCGACGCACGTGCTGATGCATGTTCACGGGGACACGGGAGCACTGCCGCTCCCGTGTCTTTGTTGTGCTGGAGCGGAGATGAGCGCTCGTTAGTCCCGCATGCGGAGAGGGCACATGCTCAGCCGAGCGAGAGCGCGCGCTCGCTCGGCGGCGCGCTCTCAGGCGGCGCGCTCTCAGGCGGCGCGCTCTCAGGCGGCGCGCTCTCAGGCGGCGCCAGCACCCTCTCTGAGGGCATCGCGCCGCTCTCGCCCCGTGGCACACGCAGGGCGACGAGGGTGCCGCTGGGCGACTGGTCGTGGACGGCGAGTGCGCCACCCACCAGCCCGAGGAGCGCGCCATGGGTGAGCAGCCCGCTGCGCGTCCCCACCGTGGCCGCTGGCGCGTCGGGGGGAGCGTCGGTGGGCGACATCCCCTCGGAGTGCAGGCCCACGCCATCATCGGCGACGGCGACCGTGACCCAGCGCGCATCCGCGCTCAGGGCCACGCGCAGCCCTAGGCGCCGGTGCAGGTCGCCGCCGCGCGCATGCCGGCCCGCGTTGCGTACCGCTTCGAGGGTCGCGCCGAGCAGCAGATCGGCGGCGATGGCCGGGAGGGCATCGGCGGCGGCTCCCGCGGCCGCGCTCGTCTCCCATTCCAGCGCATCGAACGTGCCGCGAAACTCGCCATCAAGGGCGGCGCGCAACGCGCTCACCAGTCCGTGCTCCAGCCGCCGCTGGTTCGCCAGGGGCATCGCGCGCATGAGCGCGGCCAGGTCGTGATGTGCTCGGCCCAGTTCCATCACGACGCCGCCGAGGTCGGCATGCAGTGCCTGGCCGGAGGGCGTCTCTGGCGGAGAGAGGTCCGTAGGAGGTATGTGGACGGCTCGCGGCTCCGCCTTGGCGGGGACCGGCGCGGGGGCAAGCACGCCCGCGCGCAGCGATTCGAGCTTGAGCATCGCCAGGTGCAACCGCGGCAACACATCATCATGGAGGACACGCCGAGGCAGCGCCGCGCTCAGCTCTGCCTCTAGCCCGCGACGCCGAGCCAATGAGGCGATGGCCTGGGCGGCGGCGAACTCTCCCACGGCGTCGAGGATGCGCTGGCCGCAGGCACGTGCCACCTCCAGATCGGCGGAGGTATAGCCAGCGCCATCCGCCCGCGGCCCCAGCACCAGCCGCGCGACGACGCCGCGCTCGTCGCTGACCGGCAGCGCCCACTCGCGCAGATCATGTGGGTCAGTCTCGACCTCCGCGGGCGCCTCATAGGTGAAGGTGCGGTGGAGCCGCCCAGCGGTAAGCGAGAGCCGCCCACGCGCCGCGCCGAGCACGTCGCGGCAGAGGCTGGTGAAAAGGGCGCTGACGTTGCGCTCGATCTCGGCGGGATCAGTGGTGAGCCAGCCCGCGTGCCCCACCGCCAAGCTCGCCACGAACGGACGCAACTGGGCCAAGAGCTTATCATGCGCGACATATGACTGCCACGTGACCACGGCGCAGGCCCCCGCCACCAGTGCCACCAACACCAGCAGCTCCGGCAGGGCTTCGGGCTGGATCGCGGCCATCGCCGCCACCACCGCGGCGAAGATGCCCGCGACAATCGCCATGCCGCGCCAGTGGCTGAGGGAGCCGCGCTGTGGCAACCGGCGCTCCACCAGCACGCCCTGGCGCACCACCGCCCAGCCGACCGCCAGCCCGACGCCGGCCAACGCCACCTGAACGGCGAGGTCAGCGATGACCAGGCCCAGCGGGACATGCCCCGACGCCGTGGCCGAGGGAGCCACTGGCAGCCCAGTGGTCGTCGCGCGCGACAGGGGATGGCGCTTGGCGAGTGAGATCAGTATGCCGATCAGCGCCACAACGGCCCCCGCCCCCATCATAAAGATGGAGGCGGCCAAGAGCGCTGGCCGCGCCCGGCTCCAGGCATCGCGCGCATTCCAGAGCAGCGCGGCATCAGCGCCAGACGCCGCGCTACGCCCCTCGGTGGTGGGCAGCAGTCGCCGTGCGACCAGGGAGGCCCACGGCAGGCAGGCACACGCGGCGATATAGACGACGAACGCTAGCCCCAACCCCGGCAGCGCGGGCGTGGGAGCGGCGAGGGAGGGCGACGCCGCCGTGCTGGTGCGGGTGCGTAGCGAGCGATCCACTAGGCGGATGAAGTCACCATAGTGCGCGATGGCTGGCCAACTCAAGAGGGCCAGCAACACCGTCAGCGCGCCAAGAGCCGTCACCGCCAGCAGCGCGGGCAGGCGCAGACGCCGCCACGCTCCCGCCAGCCCGGCGTAGTGCAGCCCAGTGGCGGCCCAGAAGAGCGGCGCCGTGAAAGCGGGCACCCACGAGAGCCGCCACCAGAAATCCGCGGGTGAGGCCGAGGTGGGCACACCACCCCCCACCAGCGCCCCATGTGTGAGGAAGAAGAGCGCGCCAAGGAGCAGTCCCAGCCCGCCGACCCAGGTGACCTTGCTGCGCCGATCGCCGATGAAAAGCACCATGAGGCCGAGCCAGAGGT
>JADMIN010000388.1 GCA_015478575.1 Ktedonobacterales bacterium
GAAGTGGCGGCGGGCGCGGCGGGGGCTGAGCGTTGCGGATGATGCTGGCGATCAGTCATGGGGTGGCACCTGACAGGCAATATTGACACGCGTCGGCACCACCCAGAGGGCGTAGGCAACGCGCGCCGATACCTCTACCGGCTGCCCACCAACCTCTAGGGTCACTGTGCGCTCGGGTGCCTCGCCCTCGGCGATGGCACAGAGCGTGAGCCGCGTGTCAGGGGTCAGGCCGCGATCATGAAGATAGGAGATGATCTCTTCTTCATCCTCGACGACTTCAGAGACACAGAGGATGGTGCCCTCGCTGCCCGGCGGCAGTGTGAGCAAGCGCATGGCCCCCTGATCAGTGAGATAGCTACGGGCGTTCGTGACGTAGCCAGGAATGGGATTGCCATGCGGGCAGGTCATGGGATGACCGAGCGCGGCCACGACGCGCGCTTCCACCGCCCCAGAGATATAATGCTCCAAGCGGCAGGCCTCCTCATGCACCTGATGCCACGGCATGCCGAGCATATCCACCAGAAAGCGCTCGGTCAGGCGGTGGCGACGCAGCACCGCCTCGGCCATCTCGGCGCCCCTGGGGGTGAGCGTGATCTGGCGCCGCGCATCCATGACCACGAGGTCATCACGCACCATGCGCTTGAGTGTCTCCGTCACGGTCGGGGGCGCGACATGAAACTTCTCCGCCAGGCGCGCGCCGATGACCATCTCCCCTTCCATTGCCATATTGTAGATGGTCTCTAGGTATTCCGCGATGGTCGCTGTGATCGCCTGGAAGCTCATATCCACGCCTCAACCTCCGCGAGAGCCGACACACGCCGCCAGAGACCGCTCATCCTCTCCGTTACGAGCAGGATTCCGCTGATGTCCAGCACCGCGTCCTCACGCATACTCATAGTATGCCTCAGCCGCGTGCCTGGCTGCCAGAAATCGGGTGAAGTGATGTGGGCGGCGCGTCTGATGCCCACACTCGTGAGCGGCGCTGCCCGCGGTATGCCAGACAAGCGCCGCGCTACGCCTGCCCGGGTCGCTCTCCGAGCGTGAGCACGCCGTCGCTGATGTTATAGATGGCGTCGGCCATGGCCGAGGCTTGTGGGTCATGCGTCGTCACGATGAAGGCAATGCCCGCGGCATGCGCGACATTGCGCATCAACTCGAGAATCGCTAGGCCGGTGTGGGTATCCAAGTTGCCGGTCGGCTCGTCGGCCAGAATCATGCGTGGGGCATGCACGAGCGCGCGGGCAATGGCGACCCGCTGCTGTTCGCCACCAGAAAGCTCTGGGGAGCGGTGGTCCTCACGCTCGGCCAAGCCGACCAGGGCAAGGGCCTCATGCGAGCGGCGCTCGCGCTCGTCGCGGGGCGCGCGGGTCAGCCGCAGCGGCACCTCGACATTTTCGCGCGCGGTGAGCGCGGGAAAGAGGTGAGCGGATTGAAAGACGAAGCCCAGCTCGGTGCGGCGCAGCCGTGTGCGCTCATCCTCGCTCAGTTGCGCCAACTCGCGCCCAAAGAGGACGACGCGCCCGCTCGTCGGATCATCCAGCCCAGCGATAATATTGAGCAGCGTCGTCTTGCCCGCTCCTGAGCGTCCGCGAATGGCGATGATCTGGCCATCTGGCACATTGAGGGTAATGTGACGCAGGGCGGTGACGGTGCCATCCCCGACCTTGTACTCTTTGACGACATCCTGAAGCGCAATCATCCAAGAGGGGCTGGCGGCGGCACCGCTCGCGCCGTGACGCTGCCCATCTGGGCTGGCAAGGGGTGGACTCTGCATAGGTTCCTCGCTCGCATAGTGGCCGCGGCTGACAACGCGCTTCTCTGCCGGTAAGACGCGCGAACGGCCCGCGTATTTTCCAGTCCCGCCGCCCCATTGTACCAGAATGGAAGAAAGAGGGAAACACCATAAGACGCCGCCCCTTCGCCGAGGGACGTGGCATGCCCTCCACGCGCCGCCACACCGCGCGGTTCCCCCGACGAAGCGCCGGGCTGTTATTCGCGGATGGGGCGGGCGGGAAGCGGGCGCACCAGTGGGTTGGGGCTGAGTGGACCATCTTCGCGC
Source organism: Ktedonobacterales bacterium (assembly GCA_015478575.1). Taxonomy (GTDB): domain Bacteria; phylum Chloroflexota; class Ktedonobacteria; order Ktedonobacterales; family JADMIN01; genus JADMIN01. The sequence continues at coordinate 2,060 of JADMIN010000388.1, forward strand.
TTGCGCGGTACCCGCTGCTTCACGAGGAAGGACGGCGCGATCGCCAGATCCTCCATCGGCAGGTTCACATCCTCGCCGAAGCGATGGTAGAACGAAAGCTCGAAGTTGGGCGTCTCGCCCAGCGCGCCATGTGGGCAGACCTCGACACAATCGCCACAGAAGATACAGCGGTCGAGGGCGAAGTCCCAGCGTACCAACTCGCGCTCGGCCATCATTAGCGAGCCGGTTGGGCAGACCTGGACGCATGCGCCACACGAGACGCAGTCGGTGGCATGGAGCGAGACGTTGAACGGCGTCGAGACGATCGTATCGAAGCCGTGGCCAAACATCCCATAGCAGTTCGGGCCGATCACATCGTGGCAGACGCGCACACACTGCGTGCAGTTGATACACTTGTTCGGGTCGCGCAGGATGAAGCTGTGCGAGAGGTCGAAATCGTAGTCGTGATAATCGGTCGGCTCGCCATCGTGGAAGCGGTTGTCAATCAGCCCATACTCGATGCTGTACTTCTGCAGGTCGCACTGGCCAGCGGCAGGGCAGGCGCATTGCAAGCAGCGCCCCGACTCGCGCTGGGCCTGCTCCGGCGTGTAGCCCATCTCGATCAGGCGGAAGTTGCGGGTGCGCTCATCGTAGGGCAACATCGGCATCTTGACCTTCGGCTCGACCGGCTTGTAGGGCACGATATCGAAGAGGTCAGGCTTGCGCTCCTCCTCTTCGATGCGGCGCGAGACCTCGGTCATGTCCTCGCCGCGCAGATAGGCGTCAATAGAGCGCGCGGCGAGCTTGCCCTGCGCCACGCACTCAATGATGGTCGAGGCGCCGATCACCGCGTCACCGCCCGCGAAGACGCCTTTGCGCGCCGTCATGAAGTTATAGGGGTCGGTCTCAATCGTCGTGCGCTTTGTCCATTTGATGCCAGAGTCAGGCGGCAGCACGGACTGGTCAGGCTTCTGGCCGTAGGCCGGAATCACGGTATCGCAGTGAATCGTATACTCGCTGCCAGGAATGGGAATCGGGCGGCGGCGGCCTGACGCATCCGGCTCACCCAACTTCATGCGCTGGAACTCCAGCCCGTCCACCTTCCCGTCCTTGAGCACCACGCGCGACGCGGTGGCGAAGAGTTGGAGGTCCGTCCCCTCGCTCTCGCCGTCCTCGACCTCCTCAAAGGTCGCGGTCATCTCTTTGCGCCCGCGGCGGTAGACCGTGTGGACTTTGGCCCCTAGCCGCAGCGAGGTGCGCGTGCAGTCAAACGTCGTGAAGCCGCCGCCGAGCACGATCACCTCTTTGGTCTCATCCACCGGCACTGGCAATCCCTGCACCTTATCCATCAGATAGGCGATGGCGTTGATGACCCCTGGCGCGTCCTGGCCTTCCAGGCCAAGCTCGTTCGAGGTCCACGCGCCGATGGCGAGATAGACCGCGTCGAAGCCCTCTTTGAAGAGGTCATCCACGGTGAAGTCCACGCCGAGCTTGACGTTGTATTGCACGTCCACGCCGAGCTTCCAGACGCTCTCGAACTCCATATCCATGCGG
>JADMIN010000389.1 GCA_015478575.1 Ktedonobacterales bacterium
TGCTACTCGCCAGTCCGGCGCTGTTGCTGCTCGCGGGCGCGCTCATCGTGCTGCGGCTGGTGCCCGTGGCGGCGGCGCTTGGCGAGCGGGTGGCCGCGCGCGGGCGGGGCATTACCTCCGTCTTGGCTTTCGCGCAGGTGGAGCGCAATCCCGCGCGCTATTCGCGCATGACGCTGCTGCTGGTGCTCGCGGTTGGCCTGGGTCTCTTCGCGCTCACGTTCAACGCCGCGCTCACGCGCAATGTGTCGGATCGCGCGGCCTACAGTGTCGGCGCCGATGTGCGCACGACGCAGACCTTCAGCGAGGCGGGAGTGCTCGCTGCGCGCATCGAGGGGCAGATGAAACAACTGCCGGGCGTGATTGCGGTGGCGCCGGTCTACCGCTCCATCGCCTCGACCACCTCCGATCTGGGCGGCGAGAGCATGGATGTCCTCGGCATTGACCCCCAGACGTTCGCGCGCGTCGCGGGACCGGTCTCCTGGCGCTCGGACTACGCGAGCCAATCGTTCGACCAGTTGATGAGTGGCATGCGCGCGAATCTGCGCGGCGCGACCGTGGGCCTGCCCGGCTCGCCGATGTGGATCATTGTGAGCCAATCGCTGGCCGACCAATTCCACTTGCGCACGGGCGACCGCCTCGCGCTCTCCTTCAGCGATTCGATCTTTACACCGACCAACATCGTCGTCGGCGCGGTCGTACGGGACTTTCCGACCGTGTACCCCACCAACAAGCCCGCCGGCTTTATCGTCATTCCCTTCGCCGACTATTTGAACGTCATCACCCGCGAGGCGCCCACTATCGCCGCGACCGCCGGGCCAAACGAGTACTGGCTGCGCACCACCGGCAACGCCGCCGACCACGCGGCGCTGCTCAAGCAATTGGACGCGCGGAGCGGCACGCTCGGCATTTCGAACGTGAATAGCCTCGTCGAGGTCCGTGCTGGCGCGGAGGCGAATCCAGTGAGCGCGGGCATGCGCGGCTTGCTGCTCGTCGGCGCGCTGACCGCGGCGCTGCTCGCGGTGCTCGGCAGTATCGTGCAATCGGTGCTCTCGGCGCGCCAACGCACGACGCAGTTCGCGATCCTGCGCACCATCGGCATGGCGGGACGCCAGATCACGGAGCTGCTACTCGGTGAGCAGGTGGTGGTGTATGCCTTCGGCCTGCTCGGCGGCACGGTGCTCGGATTGCTCCTGACGACCGCCACCTTGCCGTTCTTGCAGTTCAGCGATACGACGGTTGATCCCGCTAAGCTGGGTGTGCCCCCCTACATCCTCGTCTTTGATGGCGGCAAGGTCGCACTCTTCTACGCGGCGCTCATCATCGCCTTTGTGGCCGCCCTAGGAATCGCCGCGCGCTATGCCTCGAAGATTGGGCTGGGCAAGGCCTTGCGCTTGGGCGAGGATTAACGCGCGGTCTCATAGGAGCGAAAGGGAATCAACGTGGCGGAAATCCTCGTGCGAAGCCATAATCTGGTCAAAATCTACAAGGCGTTCAACCTCGAAGTCGTGGCGCTGCAAGGGCTTGATCTGTCTGTGCCACGCGGCGAGATGCTGGCGCTCGTCGGCCCATCGGGCGCGGGCAAGAGCACGCTGCTCAATATTCTGGGTGGCCTGGATGATCCCAGCGCGGGCAAGTGTGAGGTGGCCGGCGTGGACCTCACCCGCCTGACGCGGCAAGAGCGCCTGCTCTATCGCCGCCGCATTGTCGGGCATGTCTGGCAGCAGACGAGCCGCAATCTTCTCAGCGACCTTACGTTGCTCGACAATGTGCTAGTGCCGATGATCGTCGCTGGCTATCCCGCTGGCAGGCAGAAGAAGCGCGCCAAAGCATTGCTCGGTCTGGTGGGCCTGGGCGACCGCCTGCACCACAAGCCCGACCGCCTCTCCGGCGGCGAGCAGCAGCGCGGCGCGCTGGCGGTGGCCCTGGCCAATGAGCCGCCGCTGTTGCTGGCGGATGAGCCGACGGGCGAGCTTGACTCCGTGACGGCGGGGGACGTCCTGCGGTTGCTGCGCCAACTCAACGCTGAGCTGGGGCTGACGACCATCGTCGTCACCCATGATACCGTTGTCGCCGAGAACATGGACCGCTCCGTCGCGATCCGTGACGGGCGCACGAGCACTGAAGTGCTGCATGCGGAGGAAGCGGAGGAGACGGTCATCATTGATGGGGTCGGGCGTCTCCAGATTCCAAAGCCGCTGCTCGAAGCGATCCCCTTCGGTGGACGCGCGAGCGTGCGGCTAGGCGATGGCCATATCGAGCTGTGGCCGGCGGGCGGGAATGGCGAGAACGGCTCAGCGGCCTCCGGCAATGGGCGCGCCAGCTAGTTCCAGGTCAGTTCGTTCCGCGCCGACTCGTTCCGCGCCCAGCCGCTCTTCGCGTCGGGAACGGCGCGCGGATGGCCGCATGCGCTTCGCGGCCAAGGACCATGAGGGCCGCCCCTCTGTCGCCGTCATGTCGCTCGTCGCTGGCCCACGCGCTTGAATCACGCGCACCGTCCGCGCTATGCTTCCTCACATGTGGCGGCGTGCCGCCGCCGCGCGAGGAGGTTGACGCGCATGTCCTCCACCAAGCTCGGCCACGTCCACCTCAAGGTCCACGATCTGGAGCGCGCCGTAGCCTTCTACACGCGCTTCTTTGATCTGCGTGAGACCGAGCGTGTGGCCGATCACTATAGCTTTCTCACCAGCGACGGTTGCCATCATGAGATCGCCTTGCAGCATGTCGGGCCGGAAGCACCGGTGCCGCCGCCCACCAGCACTGGTCTCTATCATGTCGCGTTCGAGGTGCCGACGCGTCGCGCCTTCGCCGAGGCGTATGCCGCGCTGGTGGGGGCCAACGTCTCGGTGGCCACGGTAGACCACCTCATCAGTTGGGCAATGTACTTCGATGATCCCGACGGCAACGGCCTAGAGATCTACTGGGATACGCGTCACGAGCCAGGTGGGCGCGACCTCTGGCACGGCGAGAACCATCCCCTGCCGGTGGCCACCATCTTGCGCGCCCTACGCGAGACTTAATACGTCGTGATGGAGCGGGCCGAGAGCCTAGCGGATGATGGGGAGTATCCGGGGTCCGCGCCGCCGCGCCTCTCGGCCGCACCGCTGTCGTGTCGCGTGCGGTATGGCCGAGGCTGCCACGCGAGCAGAGAGATGAGGACGATTATGGAGCAGGTCAACCCGCAAGCCGCGCTGGCGTCCGCTGGCATCCCACGTGCCGCTGCCACGTTGGCCCAGCTTGCGCGCCCATCCATCCGCCTGACCAGCCGCCGGGCGGATGAGGCCAGCCTCGCCATCGGCGCCTCGAAGCTCGGTGGTCTGCCTGACCTGCCGCCCGATGTACCGTGGCCCGCGCGCGCGGGCGCGCCGCTGGCCTTTGTCGCGCAGGTGCGCCTTGACGATGTGGCGCCTTTTGATGTGACGCATGTGCTACCGGCTACAGGCCTGCTCACGTTCTTCTATGACGCGCGGCAACAAGCCTTTGGCGCTGATCCAGCGGACCGAGGCGCGTGGCAGGTGCTCTACGACGCCGGGGCTGCCGAGCGGCTGCGCCGCATGTCGGCGCCCGACGCGCTGCCCGCGGCAGCA
>JADMIN010000390.1 GCA_015478575.1 Ktedonobacterales bacterium
TGGCCGATCTCGTCAACCCTCGCTCTGCCTTTTACACACTTCAGTGGACACTATCAGCATCCGAGGTTCCACAACTCCAGAAGTATGATGAATTCGTTCCGCCAAGCCTCCTGCGCAAAGCCTTCGCAGCAGACTATCTTGACCTCAACAGATTGAGGACGATAGTCGCGGGGTGGTGACGCGGACGGGGCCATTCCGCTTCGGTTAGCGCCCGCGCACTTGTGCTACTTCCCCATCACAGCGCGGGTGAATGCCCCCATACACGCGGTCCCAGGGTTACGCCTATGCTACACTCCTCTATAGCACCCGCGCGCCCAGGCCAGGCACTCCGCGTGCCCAAGCCGTCGCGTCCGCGTCAGCGCGTCCGCGTCAGCGCGCCCACCACAGAAGGAGATTCCGCCATGACCAGCAGCTATGAGGCGCGCGTCGGCGCGCTCGCCCAGACCGGCCGCGCGATTGATCTGCGCAGTGATACCGTCACCCACCCCACCCCCGCTATGCGTGAAGCAATGTATCACGCTGAGGTCGGCGACGACGTGTATGGCGAAGACCCAACCGTCAACCGGCTGGAGGCGCTGGCGGCGGAACGGCTCGGCAAAGAGGCGGCGCTCTTCGTGCCCACGGGCACAATGGGCAACGCTATCGCCCTGCTCACCCACTGCCGTCGTGGCGACGAGATCCTCATAGGCGCACGCGCGCATATGTATCTCTATGAGGTCGGCGGCGCCGCCCGCCTCAACGGCTCGCCCGTCCGCCCCATCCCTAACCTGGCCGATGGCTCACTGGATCGCGCCGTGCTGGCCCGCGCCTTCCTCGGCGATGACGTCCACGAGGCGCGCACTGGCCTGCTCTGCCTGGAAGATACGCAGAATATGTGCGGTGGGCGCGTGCTCTCGCCGGAGACGCTGCGCGAACTGGCCACGCCCGCCCACGCGCGCGGGCTGCCCGTCCACCTGGATGGCGCGCGGCTCTTCAACGCCGCCGTGGCGCTGGGCCTGCCAGTGCGCGCGCTGGCGGCGGAGGTGGAGAGCGTGATGTGCTGCCTCTCGAAGGGGCTGGCAGCGCCGGTCGGCTCCATCCTCGCTGGCTCGACGGCCTTCATTGACGAGGCGCGGCGCGGGCGCAAGCTGCTCGGCGGCGGCATGCGCCAGGCGGGTATCTTGGCCGCCGCGGGCATCGTCGCCTTGACGGATATGGTCGAGCGCCTGGCCGAGGACCACACCCACGCCAAACAGTTGGCCGACGGGCTGGCGGAGATTCCCAGCCTCGCCATCGCGCCGGAGACAGTGGAGACCAATATCCTCTTCTTCGGCGTGCGCGGGGAGGATGGCCAGCCAGCGGATACCACGCCGCTCGTCACAGCGGCGGCCCAGGCCGGCATCCTGCTTTCCGGCGGCGACGACGGACGCATCCGCGCCGTCACCCACCACGGCATCACGGCGGCGGATATCGAGGCGGTGCTGGTGGCGATCAGGCGGATACAAGAAGCGTAGGGCAGCGGCACGCCCGGCGGGTGCCGACCCCAAACCGACTCGCGCCGCCGCTGGAGCCGACCGAGCGCCTAGGGCCACCTCCGCCGCTCTCCGGGCACTAGGCCGCCAGCGGGGCCACGGCATGGGCGGCGGTAGAGAAGACCCTCAGAGACCGTCCTCCCGCCGTTCCTCTCTACCGATTGCCTAGGGCTTCTGAGCCATGATTTTGCATCACATCATCAGCCGCGCGGCCTAGCTGGACCGGCCGCTTGAAATAGGCGGAATACTGCGTGGCCTCGTCGGTGTTGACCACCGAGGTAGCTGAGACCAACTCCCATTCCGCCGCGCCCAGTGTCCCAAACATCCCCAGCCACGAGATGGTGGACATGGTGTAATTCACCATACCGCTCGCACCGCAAAAGGTGGCCAATAACTCCGGTGGCGCCTCACGGCTGAGGGGTATCTTATACTTGAGCATTAACTGGCAATATTCCCACTGCTGGCCCATACTGGTCGCTCCTCCTATGCGGCGGCACCACTCTTGCCGATGCACTCCGTAGGGGATTGTACCATGCGTGCGGGTCTCCTTACACCGCGATCTCGCTTCCCCCCGGCGCGGCGGCCCCTCCACACACGTGGTCCCGCGCGCGGCCATGTGCGCCGTCTGTCGTGTACGATAGAGATCAGTTCCGTCATGCCCCCCAGCCGTAGGCGTGCTGGTGGTGTGGCCTCGCATGCGAGAAGGAGAACGTGTGGAAGAGACCACCCAGCGGCCACTCCAGTATGGCCACCCCACTCCGCTCGAAGCGCGGGTGGTCACGGTCCTAGGCTACCGCATGCGCTATCTCACGGCGGGTGAGGGTGAGCCGGTGCTGCTGCTGCATGGCCTGGCCGATTGCGCCGAGTCATGGGTGCGGATCCTACCCTCTCTGGCGCGGCACTACCAAGTCTTCGCGCTGGACCTCCTCGGCTGCGGCGGATCTGACAAGCCGCGCATAGACTACAGCCTCTGGGCGCTCGCGACCTACGTGCGCCACTTCATGGATGCCGTGGACATCCCTCAGGCGCATATCGTCGGCCACTCGTTTGGTGGCGGCCTCGCCCTGCACCTGCATTTCCAATACCCAGAGCGCCTCAAGCGCCTCGCGCTCATCGCCACGGGCGGGATGGGCACGGATCTCTCACTGAGCCTACGTCTCTGTACATTGCCGGGCGCCTCGCCGGTCATCGGCGCGCTGCTTGCCTCACGTCAAGCCGAGCATCCCATCGCCCGCGTGGGGCGCGCCGCCCTCAACCGCCTCTGGCCCGCGGCCCTCGTCGCGGCGCGGGCACCCACCGATGGGGCGGCGTCCGCCGCGGCGGATGACGAGGCCCTCTTCGCCTCTGAGGAGGCCGACATCCTGGAGCGGTTGCGCGATGCTGATGCGCGTGCGGCCTTCCTCGCCATGCTGCGCGGCGTCGGCAACGTGCGCGGTCAACGCGCCACCGCGCTCGACCGGCTGCACCTCGTACGCACTCCCGTGCTGCTCATCCACGGGCGCAACGACGCCACCATTCCCGTCGCCCACGGCCACATCGCCTCCAAAGCCCTGGCACAGGCCCAGCTAGAGGTGATCGAGCAGTGTGGCCATTGCCCGCACCGCGAGGCGCCCACCCAGGTTTCCCACCTGCTGGAGCGATTTTTCGGCTAGCGCGCGCCTTGGCCGGTGTGCCCCCTCCGCCAGGGTGGCGATCACGCGGGCGCGCCGAGCACGCCCTCGATAGCGGGCGCATAGGCGGGCTCCAGCGCGGCCACCGCGCGCAGCAGCCCGAAACACCCAGCGAGCATCATATCGCCGTGGGGCACCGCCTCATAGGGGCGCAGCGCCGAGCCACGCAGCAATGCCCGCCGTGGCCCCGTCACCGCTAGGAAGGGCATCCCGCCCTCTGTCGCCGCGCCCTCTGTCGTCTCGTCGTCAGTCGCTCCGCCACGCGGGCGCCGCGGCTCCAGGGTGAGCGCGCCGTGGCCGCTATCGGCGAAGATCCGCTCATTCTCCAGCGTACCCGCGGCCAGCTCGCGCAGGTAGCCTTCCAGCTTGGCGCGGTCCAGCAGGCCGGTGTGGTGT
>JADMIN010000391.1 GCA_015478575.1 Ktedonobacterales bacterium
GCGCGCGGTGGGCGTGATGCTCTTCCGCGATCGCGGGGGGAGACCGCCCTCGGGACGCGCCTCCATAGGCAAGGTGACGGCAAGCCTTTGAGTGGCTCCGCACCTGGCCATACCGCAGGCGAGACCAGGAGTGACACCAGGAGTGAGACCATGAGTACGCGCCCCCTGAGCTACGTTCCCGCCACCGCGCCGCAATGGCTCGCCGCGCTGGCGAGTATCGAGGAAGTGGCGGCCTATAAGCGCCTGACCTATGAACTGCTTGGCCTGGCCCCAGGCATGCGCGCGCTCGATCTCGGCTGTGGCCTCGGCGACGACGCCCGCGCGATGGCTGAGTATGTCTCGCCTGATGGCCACGTCACCGGCGTGGATGTGGAACCGAGTATGATTGCTGGCGCGCGCGCGCGTCAGCACGAGTTGCCGCCATGCCCCGTTCCGTTGACGTTCGTACAGGCGGATGGAGCGCGATTGCCGTTCGCCGCGAGCACGTTCCACGCGGCCCGCTTAGACCGGATGCTGCAGCATGTGGCCCAGCCTGAGGGCGTGCTGGCGGAAGTCTACCGTGTGCTGCGTCCTGGGGGCAGTGTCGTCCTAGTGGAGCCGGATTGGAAGACGATGGCGGTCTATCCAGGGAGCGCGGCTGGCGGCGATGATGATGAGACGGCCGCACGGGTCTTCACATGGCAAGTGGAGAACGCCCGTCATCCGCTCATTGGCCGACAATTGCGTGCGCTCTTAGTAGATGGCGGCTTCGATCAGGTGGAAGTCCGGCCTATTGCCTATGCCTCCTATCGCTTTGCGGTCGCCGATCTCGTCATGGAGTTGTCAGCGGTCGTGGAGCGCGCTTCAACGGGAGCGTCGCCTACTTTGACGGTTGATCAAGCGCAGTCGTGGCTCCGTGCCGCGCGTGAGGCCGACGCGGCGGGGCGCTTCTTCGCCAGCCTGTGCCTCTTCTTCGCGCGCGCGCGAAAGCCGAGCTAGCCACGCATTGCCCACGTGGAGCATACTACGACAGAGTAGAATGCGAGTGAGAAGCGCGCCCAGAAGCGCACCCAAGGGCCAAACCCTAGCACCCTCTATGAGGTGTGGCGGCACCATGACCAAGAAGAACGCGGCAGTCATCGCCGACCCTGCCAGTGATGCGCTCGCGGTGGCGATGGCGCGATGGCCACGGTGGCCGCGCCGCGCGGGAATAGCCGCGCTGGTGCTGCTCTATATCGGCCTGTGGGGCGGCACTGGCCTGCTTACACTCAACCCGACGGACCTCGATGTCTTCTTCTTGCCCGCCGCGCGCGTCGTGCTCGCCGGGCACCCGCTGTTGGCGTACCAAGTTCGCTACGCGGTCAACTATCCAAATGCCAACGGCCCGCTGAGCCTCGTGCCGCTGACGGCGGCGGCGGCGCTCGCGGCGCACCAGGGCTGGCTGAATGATCCCGCCCTGCGTCGCATGGTGGTGATGGCGGTTTTCGCGCTCTTTCCGCTGCTGATGAGTTACGAGGCGATACGCGCGGTGAATCGTGTGCGTGGCGTGCCGTTGCGGGGCATAGGTCAGCTCTTGGCCTACGGCGCGCTCGCGCTCTCGCCACAGCTCTGGCATGGCATGCTCCTCTACGGCCACATCGAGCAGCCCATCGCCCTGTGGCTCGTCTTGCTCGGTGTGCGGATGCTGGTCGAGCAGCGCCCAGGCCGCGCGGGGATCTGCCTGGGGCTGGCACTGCTGACGCGCAGCTCCGTGCTCGTCTTCTTCTTGCCACTGCTCGTGCTGCTGTTGCGCCACCGACGCTGGCGCGCGAGCACGTGGCTCAGTGGCGCCACCGCGCTCACCCTGGGGCTGGGGCTGCTGCCCTTCTGGCTCGCTGATCGCGGCGACCTGATCTACTCGCTGGTGACGTTCCGTGGCCAGTTGGCCGTGGGCGGGGGCAGCGTGTGGGGCATCGCGCTCGGTACGCCCCTGGGCGCTTTCGCGCAACACAACGACAGCACCGTGGTGCTGGCCGCCGCCCTGCTCGTCACCGTGCTGACGCTCCTCGTACGCCCCGACCTCGACTTCGGCTCGCGTGACCTCTACGCGCTGCTGGCCATCACCGCCTTCTGCTTCCCGCTCTTCATCAAGACGCTCTGGCCCTATTATTTCCTGGAGCCGTATGTCTTCATTACGCTCTGGTGGCTCGCTGGTGCCCCGCGCGCCGGTGAGCGGGCACGATGGCGCTGGCGCGCGGGCCTCGCGCTGCCACTGGCGGTGCTGGGAAGTGCGCAGATGGCGGAGCAGGGCATCGCCGTCGTCTACTCACGTGATTTCATTCGCGCCTGGAGTCTGGCGATGACCCTCGCCATGCTGCTCATGATGGTGGCGCTGACGGGTGCGCTCGTCTCTGGCCGGCGCCGCCAGCGGGCGTTGGTCACGGCAGAGACGCTCCAGGCGGGATATAATGCCTGATGGGGTACGCAGCGCCAGCGCGAATGGCGCGAGGCCTCTCTGCCAGACGCGAAAGCGAGCGACGTGTTATGCGCTTACCCAACGATATCGTGCCGATCTCCTACTTCCTCGACGAAGAGCGGCGCGTGCTGCTGATTACCTGGTCCGATACCCATGAGAGCGCGCATCCCTATGAGGCGTTGCGCCGCGCCTGCCCCTGCGCCTGGTGCGCGGGCGAGGGCGGGCAGAAGGGCAGTGTAGACGCCAGCACGCAATTCACCGCCCAGCAAACGACGATCTATGAACTGGAACCCGTAGGGCGTTACGGCCTGACTCCTGTCTGGGGAGATGGCCACCGCACAGGCATCTTTACCTACGAGCGTCTGCGTGCGCACTGCGTGTGCGATGAATGCCAGCGGATACGGGCACGCTAGGATGTTTCTCCCTCGGCCCTTTCCTCTCACGCGAGGGGAAAGAAAGGCGTGGGCGAGGGGCGGGTGAGAGGGACGACAGATGGTGGACGAGACTTCCGCGCTGCCTCAGTGGCGTGCGCGCATTCATGTGACCCTCAAGCCCGTGGTGCTCGACCCCCAGGGCGAGGCCGTGCTGACGGGGCTGCGCCATTTGGGATTTAGCACCGTTGGCGCGGTCCGGATAGGCAAATATCTGGAGGTGACGCTCGGTGCCGCTGAGTATGAGGCCGCCGCCGTCGCGGTGCGCGAGATGTGCGAGCGGCTCTTGGCAAATCCCGTGATCGAAAGCTATCATTTTGACTTGGAGAGCAGAGAGTCGCCCACGCGCTCATGAACCCGCGCGCGAGCTAACCTGTTTGCGCTCCATCAGTTGTGACCTTCGGGGCAGGGTGCAATTCCCGACCGGCGGTATGGCGCGTTCCGCGCCAAGCCCGCGAGCCGCGCCTGATGTCAGCGTAGAGACAGGCGTAGCAGATCCGGTGAGATGCCGGAGCCGACGGTTAAGAGTCCGGATGGAAGAAGGTCGGCGCGTTTCGCCCGCGCCCTCCCAGCGGAGGGCGCTTGTGGCGTGCTTGCCCGCGTGTCGCCCCAGGTCGGTCGTTTGGCTGGGGCGGGCACTTCCTCACCGAATGCCTCCTCAGCCGAAAACTCCGAGGAGGTGCCCGTATGGATCTTCGCCC
>JADMIN010000392.1 GCA_015478575.1 Ktedonobacterales bacterium
GCCGAGGAGCGCGGCCTCGCGCTGAAACCGCCGCTCGATCTCCTCTGTGGCGCCGGGGATGTGTGAGGCGTCGCCCGGCTGGACGAGCTTGATCGCCACCAGCCGATTGCCCACGCGCTGTTGCTCGGCCAGATAGACCTGGCCCATGCCCCCCTCACCGACCTTGCGGATCAGTTTGCAGCCGCCAATGACGCGGCCTTCGAGACTCAGCATTCCGCTCCTCCAGCCTCTATAGTGCTAGCGCCCACTGGGTAGTTGCCCCCGACGCGCAGAAGGAGTATAGCAGACCGACGGGCGCTATCCAAGACCTGAATGGTGGGGAGAGTCGCTGACGTGTATGGCTTTCCACCAATCAATCGTGATCTCGACATGCCCCAAGTGCAGTCCCAGATGTTCGATGGTATGCACCAGGCAGCGGCGGTTCATGCGGTCGCCAGCGGGGTGGTGGCTGAGCGCGCCGAGTTGGCCAGAATCCATGCCAGCCACCAGCGCCTCGGCCTGCTCCAGCCAGCGCGTGAAGCGCGGGCGCATCTCCCGCCAAGACGCATTGGCCGCCGCGAATTCGGCGTCGCGGTCGCGTTCCAGCGGCCCCTCCCCCACACAGCTCAGCACCCACCACTCGGCGGAGGCGAGAGCATGGGCGCAGATTGCCGCCAGCGTGTTGGCCTCTGGCAGCGGTGGCGGCCAGGTGAAGGCGGCGGGCGGCAAGGGATCCAGCGCGTCGAGATACCACGTTATCAGCCGGCGGAAGTGGTAGCGATACAGTTCGGCTTCATTGGTCGGCTCTTCTCCGGGTTTGGGCGGCGTGGGCATTGGCATGGCTATGCCTCCCCTCGCTCGCCAACGAGGGTGTTGCGCAGCACGCCCAGCCGTTCGATCTCCATCTCCACCACGTCATCTGGCTCCAGCCAGCGGTGGACCTCGGTGCCTAGTTCCAGAATGCAGCCGGTGCCGCAGGTGCCGGAGCCGAAGATATCGCCGGGACGCAGGCGCGCATGTTGCGAGGCGCGCTCGATCATCTGTGGGAAGGTGTAGTAGATGGTCTTGAAGTTGTCACGGCTGATCTGGACGCCATTGATGCGCCCAGTCATGGCGAGATCATAGCGCTCGTCCTTGCCGGAGCCGACGCGCTTTTCTTCTAGCTCGTCGGGCGTCACCAGCCAAGGGCCGAGCGAGAGCGCGAAGTCTTTGCCCTTGGCCGGCCCCATGTTCAGCATCTGCTCTTGGCGCCAGAGGTCGCGCGCGCTCCAGTCATTCATGACCATGTAGCCGGCAATGTAGGCGGGCGCATCCTCGGCAGCGATATCGCGTCCCTCGCGCCCGATCACGCAGGCGATCTCTAGCTCGAAGTCCACTTCATGGCTTCGGCGCGGATAGGGCACGGCTTCATCTGTGCCATACAACTCAGAGGTATTGGTGAAATAGAAGACGGCCACCTTATACCAATCAGGGATCATCTCGGCGCCACGGCGCGCGCGCGCGGCCTTGACGTGCTGCTCGAAGGCGTAGAAATCACGTGCGCTCGGTGGATTGGGCACCGGTGTGCGCAGCCTGACGGCGCTCAGCGGGTGCGCCAGTCCCGCCGCCTCACGCAGATCCTCCGAGCGGGCGCGCGCCGCGAGCGCCAGCGCCGCGCGCGCGCTCGCCATGCCATCGGCCCCCAGACGCAGCAAGTCGAGCGTCGTCGCTGGCAGCCCCGTCCGTGGCAGCGTCACACCGTGGTGGGTGGCCCAGTCACCGAGCGTGGCGAGGTCAAGAACGGTATCGTTCTGGAGGATGCCAGCACGCTCCTCGCGCTGGACCGTGGCATCCTGGACCGTGGCATCGGAGGGGACATAGGTGACCAGCTTCATTGGTGCTCACTCCTTCGTGGTGGTCTCGGTCATGGTCGTGGGTGCATGTGCCCACCAGTATGTGGGCGTGCGCCGCCTTCCCAGTATAGCATCAGGCAGCATGTGGGACGGTGCTTCGGGCGGCGGAGATCACGCCTTCGGGCGAGCGCGCGACGCGCCCTCACCCGGCTACGCTTCGCACGCCGCCAGATCCCCATCGCGCAACAGCACGACGGGAATAGCGCGCGCCGTCCGCCGCTGGTAGGCCGCATACAGAGGATCACAGCGGATCAGCAACGGCCACAGCCGCGCCTTCTCCGCTGGACTGGCGGTCTCCGCGCGCACCCGTCGTGTCACGCCCCCTATCTGGATGGTCGCCTGGGAATTGGCAAGCAAGTTTAGATACCAGGCGGGGGAGTGGTCACGGCCACTGTTGGACGCGACGAGCACCAGGGCCTCGCCATCTCGCAGATACGCGAGTGGCCAGGTACGTGGCTGGCCTGTCTTGCGTCCCGTGGTCGTCAGGAGGAGCACGGGCATCCGTCCTGACGTGGCGAGCAGCCGCCCACCAGTCAACCGCAGGAGGAGCCGATGCGTAGGAAAGATGAGCGCTGGCGCGCGTGTCGAGACCGCATAGCGTATCCAGTCGAGCGGACTCATTCGCCGATCCTCCTCTTCGATCACCGCTCACCTGGCATCTCATGCTGAAAGCAGCCTCGACCGTGACCGGCCACCGCCCGCGCGGTGGCACGCTGCCAAACGGGGAGCGGCACGATCAGTATAGCGCGTCGCTGTGCGCCACCGGGAGTGAGCCACTGGGAGCGATCCACTCGTCTTTGGGGTTTTCTGGCCTGTCTGCCGTGAACGTGGTAAACTGAGTGTGAAGAGGCACGGTCATGAGACGAGTGTGACCGGCATCAGCGTAGTGGCCTACGATATGCGAAAAGGCAAAGGCAGGTAGACGAGACGATGGCCCGGATAGGCGTTCTGGCCCTGCAAGGGGATTTCCGCGAACATATCGGCGCGCTCCGGCGGCTGGGGGCGGAGGCGCATCCCGTGCGCCTGCCTCAGGATCTGGAGCGCGTGGATGGAGTGATCATTCCCGGCGGCGAGAGCACGGTCATGGGCAAGCTGATGGTCGCCTACGCGCTTGACCAGCCGTTGCGTGAACGCATCCAGGCGGGGCTGCCCACCTGGGGCACATGCGCGGGGCTGATTTTGCTCGCGCGCGCGACGGATAACGCGCTGCTGGGGCAGCCGTTGCTGGCGGCGATGGATATCCGCGTCTGTCGCAATGCGTTCGGTGCGCAGCGGGAGAGTTTCGAGACCGACCTGCGCGTTCCCGCGCTTGGCGATCAGCCATATCACGCGGTCTTCATTCGCGCGCCCAGCGTGGATGAGGTTGGCACTGGTGTGGAAGTGCTCGCCCGCCTAGAGTCGGGCCACATAGTCGCCGTGCGCCAGGGGCCGCTGCTCGGCACCGCATTCCATCCGGAGGTGACAGGAGACCTGCGTTTTCATGCGTATTTCCTCGGGATCACCCAAGGCGCGCACGCCGCCGCTCACTGAGGCGGGGCGTATCGCGCATGGCCTGAGGTTGCTGGTGGTTCTGCGCCGGCCCGTCTGGGGCGACGTCGAAGGATCACACTAAAGGGGCTGCATCGGCAATGATACGGCCAGTACCATATGTAGAGATACCGGGCATCATCCACGCGCTCGATG
>JADMIN010000393.1 GCA_015478575.1 Ktedonobacterales bacterium
GGCCCACACGGACGCAGGCGCGGGCCGAAGAGGGCGTGAAGCGCGGTGAGCATCGCCGGGGAATCGTCGGGAGCGGGCAGAGCGGTGCTGGGCATCGCGGCCTCCTGTCATTGATGAAGTCGCTCGCACTCATACGCGCCCGAGCGTGGCGCCGTCCGCTCCAGCGCGCTGCTCACCGCTCCCCCGCGCGAAGGGCGACCAAGAGCGCGACGCCTAGATCGCCGGCAGCGTGTAGGCGTATCCCTGAGGCAGGAAGAGCGCCGTCCCGCCAGTAAACATGCTGTAGAACACGTCGCGTGGCAGATAGCGGATGCGGTAGAGCGAGGAATCAACGATGCGCAGGCCCTGCGAATCGCCGCCCGTTACGGTCAAGAAGTGACCGCCCGACAAGAAGTGAAAGTAGCCGTAGGAGATGCGCACATCTATGACCAGGGGTACCCGCATCGTGTTCACCACGTAGAGTATCTGGTTATAGGTATAGCTATTGCTCAAATCGGCGCGAAAGCTGTGGTAGCCCGCCACCCGCTGGAATGCCACACGATTCAGCAAGCCCGCGTCAGGCGAGATATCGGCCCCTAACTCGCTGATCATGCGACCAATGGTCATATTCGGCATACCCCAAGCGGTAAACAACTCCGCCAGCACCGCCGCGCTGCAAGCCGCGCCCCCCCATTGCTGGCATTGCGCGTACGAGTCATACTCATCGCAGCGCGTGATCTGCGTGAGCGGGGTGACATTCTCAACAATGGCCTTGGTGGCGGCACTGCCCGCGGATGTCTGGTAGGCGAGCGCCGAGACGGGCGGTTCGCCCGCCGCCGAGAGCGAGAACAGCAGCGCGATGATGATGGTAGCGAGTGCGATGACTAGGCGCGCGACCGACCACGGCCGACTCGCCTTGCGCAGCACGGCGCGGGTATGGGCTACCGCGCGCGGCGGCAGACGCCGCGATGGATGGAAGGCCATGAGATCAGGCACGCTATCGGTGGGCAGGGCATCAGCCTGAATGAGGCGCGCGGCGGGGCGCGTGGGCGCCCGTGCCACAGCCGTCTGCTTTGCCGTCAGCGGGCGCGCGGTGGTCCGCTCGCGCGCCCGGATGCCAGAGTCGCTGGGCACGTCTGGGCCGCTCTGGCCTTGATAGGTGCCCATCTCCCACGGCTGGTCGTCGCGGGCGTACGCATCCCAGGGGTCAGGAGCGCGCGGGCGGCGGGGCAGGCGCAGACTCACGCGGCTCATCCCACCGCGAGGCGGGCGGCCACTCGCCGGGGAAACGCCAGGGGCATCCAGCCGCGGCAGGGCGGCATGCGACGGTCGGGAAGGATGCGACGTGTCCGCATAGGGCGTGTCCGCATAGGGCGTGTCCGCATAGGGCGTGTCCGCATGCGGTGCTCTCTCGTCCTCGACGGGCGGCTCAGCTTGGAGGGCATACTCGTCATCGCGCGGAAGCCCTAGACCACGCCGCTGGGCGGCATGCGGCCCCGAGGGAAAGGGGATCGGAGAGCCATGCTGTGAGCTGCGCGGAATGTCCCTCATGCGCGCGGCTTCCTCTCTCGTGGGCGGCGCGTGCGCTGCCACCGAGCCACACCCACCAACCAACACCTACGGACGCCAACCAAGCCAGCGGGCGCCCGCGTGAGCGCCCAGATCAGCCAGTAGAGGTGATGATATCTGGGCCGCGCCGCCACCGTCAAGCCAGGGGGGCCAGAAGAGCTATGCGCGCGTGGCCCAGGTGAACCCAGCACCAGGCAAAGTGTGGGACCGGCGTGTCATCGTCGGTCAAGCGGCCCGCGCGTTACCCACGCCGCGCTGGCTCGCCGCGCCGCGCCGAGACCCAGAACGCGCCAGAGCGCCAGCCATCACCGAGGCTGATCACCAGGCCGACCAGATAGCCCAAGAACGCCATGACCACCATGCCCAGTTGATGCAGGTCATGCTCGTTGGTGGGATGCCAGACAATGAGCAAATAGTAGATGAAGGGAGCGGCCAGCGCACCGATGAGCGTCTTGCCCGACGATGTATCAACCGGTTGCCTGGCAGGCTTGCTTGCCCGTGCGCCGCGCGCGGCGGCGGCGCCCGTGGCGGGCTTGTACTTCCAGCGTTGGTCGGCGCGGCGGCACTGCTCAAGATAGCGGGGGAAGAGCACCAACCGATAGAAGGCAGTGTAGGCCGCCATCACCGCCACCACGAACAAGACGAGCGCGGGCAGAATATGCGTGGTGACGCCGACGGTGCCGATCAGACGCAGCAACAGCGCGATGATGAGCGCGGCCCCGCTGGCAGCCAAGCCTTTGCCGACCTTGATCAGAAACTCCGTTTGCAGTCCATACTCGCCGGGGCCAGCGCTCTCGAGCTGTGGCAGCGCCCGGAGCAGGATCCGCCCGACGATATTCGGGCGCTGCGCGGCGAGCGATTCCGCCACGAGCGCGCCGCCAAAGGCGACCACCAAGCTCACACCGATGAGCGTCAGATCGAACGCCCCTAACGTGGCGCGGGTCGGCGTCGTCAGCCACTGCCAGAATTGCCCCCACCAGTTCATATGCTGCTCCTTGTTCGCCATTGGATCTCGCGGCCAAGGCATCAGCCTCTGCCCGCGCAGAGCGTTTCCGCGCTCGTCGCTATCATCTTGCCAGCCACCAGACCACTCCGGTACACTCACGGTGCGCATCCGGAGTATATGCTGTGCGGCCCTATGCGTCAACAGAGATGGGCCGTGCGGCCCAGGCAACAGGCCAGACAGGTATCCTCGCGTGTGGCCGAGAGAGGGAGATAAAGCATGTATGGTCCGACGTTCTGGGGAGTGTCCGCGCTGTTCGATCCTCTGCGGCCCTTCCTGGGGCTGGCCTCCCTCCTCCCGCTGGCGACGACGCACTCTCCGCGGGTGCGAACCCCGCGCCCAGGCTGCCCGGTCCGCTTGGCAGAGCGCGAGCGGGTCGGCGCGTGGCGCATGCCCCGGCATGGCACGGACGCACATAGGGAGAGTAGCCCCAATGGGGGATAGCAGAAATGGGGGGTTGACAGCACGCGCGCGATCCGGTATAACAGTGCGGTCGGCGGCATGGTCAACGCGCTCTGTCCTCATTTCGCACCTCTCTACTTGCCATGCCCGCCGCATTTTTCTGCCCGCGAGGGAGCGGATACCCGATGCCTGACACCGCCTCACCGCCGCTGGCGCATGTGCGCGTGCTCGATCTCACCCGCTTGCTACCCGGCGGCTATGCTTCACGGCTGCTGGCCGACCTCGGCGCCGACGTGCTCAAGATCGAAGAACCTGGCGCTGGAGACTACAGCCGGACCATGCCACCCTTCGCGGGGACGGTGGGGCACGGCTTCCTCGCCGTCAACCACGGCAAGCGCAGCGCGGCACTCAACCTGAAGCATCCCCAGGGGCGCGAGGCGCTGCTGCGGTTGGTGGAGCATGCCGATGTGCTGCTGGAAAGCTTCCGCCCCGGCGTGCTGGCGCGGCTGGATCTGGCGCACGAGACGCTGCGGGCGCGTAATCCCCGTCTGATCGTCTGCGCGCTCACCGGCTATGGGCAGGATGGCCCCTATAGCC
>JADMIN010000394.1 GCA_015478575.1 Ktedonobacterales bacterium
GGGCATTGCCGCTGCCCTAGGTCCCCCCTTCCCTCGCCGGGAAGGGGGTCGGGGGGTTGGGTCCGAACCGCGCTCGCTCATCCAGATCGTTGAGCGTCGTTGGCGCGCCACAGCACGGCATGACATAGTGGATGGAGGTCAATGCAGGCTCTGGGTCTCCCGCGAAAGGATGCCGTCACGTGCCCAACAGATCACTTACGAGCGAGCAGGTGCTGACCCTGCTCGCGGAAACGCCGCCGCGCATCGCCGCGCTGACCGCCGGTCTGACACCAGCCCAATCGCGGACCGCCCCCAACCACGATGAGTGGTCCATAAACGACGTGCTTGCCCATCTTCGTGCGTGCGCTGATGTCTGGGGCAACTGCATCGTGGCGATGATCGCCGAGGACATGCCGACGCTGCGGGCAGTCAATCCCCGCACCTGGATCAAGAAGACGGACTACCTTGAACTGGACTTCCAGCCCTCGTTGCGCGTCTTTGCCACGCAGCGTGCCGAACTCTTGGCCGTCCTGGAACCGTTGCCGCACGAAGGCTGGTCACGTGCGGCGACCGTGACCGGGGCGGGAAGGGTCCTTGAGCGGACCGCGCTATCCTATGCGCGGTGGCTGGCGCGCCATGAACGACCGCACGTCAAGCAGATCGAACGCATCGTCAACACCATGCGCATGGAGCAACGGCCACCACTACGAGAAGCGTGCCATCAATGACCGGGCGATAGTCGTCATCGCTTCCATCGTCATTGGCTCGACGCATGATGCGTCAGACAGCCCTTAGTCTCCTGCCGTGGCCTGCCCCATATGTGAAGCGGAAGCGAGAGGCGAGGGAGTATCGTGCCTGGCCGACAGACCGACCACTACCGCCAGCACGCATGCCCCCGCCAGCGCCACCGTCCCCACCAAGAAAGGCAGCCGCAGCGTGATCGCCGCCAGCCCCGCTCCCGTGAGTGGCCCCACGAACCAGGAGAGCTGCGACGGCAGCAGGGAGAAGGTCAGGATCGTCGCCCGCCGCTCCGGCGGCGTCAGCAGCGCCAGCAGCCCAATGATGGTCGTACTAATGGCCCCTTGGAACAACCCGTTCCAGACGATGCCCGCTTGGAGCTGTAGCAGAGACGACGCTAACCCTTCCACCGCGATGCCGACCGTCATCGCGCCCAGGCAGACCGGCAACACCCGCCAGCGCCCGATCGCATCGCCCGCGCGGCCCCAGAGCGGCGTCGTGAGCGCCATCGCGATGCCCGCCGCCGTCAGTGTGCCGCCGATGACGCCGGGCAGCAGCCGCGACGGCCCGCTATAGAGCCGCTGCACGAGATTGGGAATGAAAGGCGAGGTCAGCGATATGCCGAACATCGCGCAGAAATAGAGCGCAAAGAGGCGCAACACCACCGGCGATGCCATGACATCGCGCACCGCGATCCGCAGCAACCGGCGCACCGTCTCAGTCACCGCGACGCGCCGCGGCTGCTCGCGCACCACGAGCGTCAGCACAAGTCCCATCGTCGCTGAGAGGAGCGCATCCAGCGCCAGCAGCGAGCGGATGCCCGGTCCCTGAGCGATCAGCCCGCCGATATACGGCCCGATCGAGGCGCCGATGGGGAAGCTCGCGCTGGCGATCCCGACCGCCAACCCCAGGCGTTTGCGCGGCGCGGTATCCGCCAGCATCGCCAGCATCACACCCGTATTGCCAAAGACGAAGCCAGCCAGCAGGCGTGCCACCGCCAGCACCCAGACATTCGGGCTGAACGCCGCCAGAGTGAAGAGCACCCCCTCGACGTAGGCGCTCCGCACGATGATGAACTTGCGGCTATAGCGGTCGGCCCAGATGCCCCAGAACGGCAACAGCGGTAGGCCAATGACGAACGAGAGCGAAGACAAGATGCCCGTCCACACCGGCACTTGCTCCGATGGCACGCGCAACTGCTGGAGAAAGAGCGGCGTAAAGGCGTTGAGGTGGCCGAACGCCTGCGACTCCACCACGCCAGCCAGCAGGAAGATCGCTAGCAGCACCCGCCAGTCGTTCGGTCGCGGCGCGCGCGCCGCCGCTCGCGCCACGTCGCTCTCTGTCGCCTCCGCCGCCATGCCCGCTCTCCCCTGGTGATCGCCCGATCGCGTGCCGGACGGTGTGTCGCCTGGATCACCAGGCACGTAAAGCCAGGCACGTGAAGAAGACTATAGCATGCCGTTGCGCAGGCGCGACGAACTGTAACCTGATGGCGTACCTCGGTTCAGGACTGGTAGTAGACAGAACATGAGGAGGCATCCATGAGCCTGCTACGACGCATCCGGCGACACGTTCAGCTCACGTTCGCGCTCACCGCCGCGCTCATTCCCATGCTGCTGGCCGCGCCCGCGCAAGCCGGCGGCTACACATCGCGCCACGCCACGTGGTATGTCAGCATCGGCGTCGAAACCCGCGACTACGGTATCCAGGGCATGGCATTCCTGCCATCACAGATCTGGATCAATGCCGGCGACACGGTCGTGTGGACCGTCGCGACCACTGAGCCGCACACGGTGACGTTCCCGCGGCCAGGCCAGGGGCGGCCAGCCTTCAACCCCGCCGACCCCAATGTGACGATGCGCCGGGGCGGCTCCTCCTATACCGGGCGCTCGTACTATAACTCCGGCCTGTTGAGTATTCCCATCGGTGGCTCTAGCATGGGCGGTATGAGGTATAACAGCGGCAGCATGGGGTATAACAGCGGCAGCATGGGGTATAACAGCGGCAGCATGGGGTATGGTGGCGCGCCCAGTTATCGCCTCACCTTTGGCGTGACGGGCAACTTCGGCTACTATTGCCTTGTCCACAGCACTATGTACGGCGTCGTCCATGTACGTCCCTCCGGCACGCCGTATCCCTATTCCCCGGCGGATTACGCCGCCCAGGGGCGCTATGGCGCTCACCGCCTCCTCGACCACGGCTATGGACTGGCGGGCCTGGCCGAGCGCCTCTCGAGCAATACGGTCGTGACCACTGGCATTGGTGATGGCTACGCGATGGCGGTGCGCTTCTTCCCCTATACCATCTGGGTGCGGGTCGGCCAGACTGTCACTTTCGTCAATCGCGACTCAGAGACACCGCACACCGTGACCTTCGGCGCCGCGCACGCCAACACCTTTATGCCGTATGGCAACCGCTCCGCCTTTAATGGCACCTCGCCTCTCAATTCCGGCTATATCGGATCGAGCCAGCAGTGGTTCGGCACGACCTTCCGCGTCACCTTCACCAGGGTGGGCAGATTTCCCTATCACTGCGCGCTGCATGGCACTATGGGGATGTATGGCACGGTGATCGTGCTGCCCCGCTAGGGTCTCCCGTTCCCCCTCTTCCGTCCCTCCCCGGCGGGGGAGGGCGCCGGGGAGGACGGGCGGCGCGCGGGACGTTGGCCCCTCGCGCCACCACGCACGCCAGACGCTCATGCACGCCAGCCACTATTTCGGCCCCCACTTTCGCACCTCCTCCACTGGTGAAAGCGGGGTGGCGCCCGCCACTCGCCAACAGCGCCCCCCACCGCATATCATTGCGCGCGCGCCCACCCCGGCGGCATACTG